>CAXNNM010000037.1:0-7509 GCA_964203735.1 Gaiellales bacterium
ACGCGTCTCCTCAATCATGCCTGGCTCGAGTCGATGCTCGAGCGACCACGCCAGCGGGAAGGTGTTGATGAAATCAACCCGGCCGACGCGAAGGGGATTCACCGATCCCACCGCCGCAACTCGTTGTAGAACGTGTCGCGCTGAACGGGGACCTTGCCGGCCTCCTGAATGACGCGGACGAGGTCGGCAACCTTCTCCTCCGTCGGCGTCACAGCACCGGCAGCGTGAGCGATTTTCTCCTCCACAACGGTGCCCTGAATGTCATTGGCACCAAAGGAGAGACCAACCTGGGCGAGCGGCGTGGAGATCATGATCCAGTACGCCTTGACGTGCTCGATGTTGTCGAGCATCAGACGCGAGACGGCGATCATCTTGAGGTCGTCCTGGCCGGTCGAAAACTTCCAGCCGCGGCGCTCGAAGACGGTGTTCTGCGGGTGGAACGGCAGCGGGATGAAAGCCATGAAGCCACCCGTCTCGTCCTGCAGCTCGCGCAGCGAGAGCAGGTGCTCGATGCGCTCCTCGTACGTCTCAACGTGGTTGTACAGCATCGTGCAGTGCGTCTTGAGACCCAGGTTGTGCGCGATGCGATGCGTCTCGAGCCATTGTGCGCCCGGCTCCTTGCCTGGCGCGATGATCTTGCGCACACGCGGCGAGAAGACCTCGGCGCCACCACCAGGCAGCGTGTCGAGACCAGCGTCGATCAGTGCGCGCAGCACCTCCTCGTGGTTGAGGTCGGAGGTGCGCGTCATGTGATGAATCTCGGAGGCCGTGAAGAGCTTGAGATCGACGCCCGGCAGACCCTTCTTGAGGGCTGCGGTGATGTCGACGTAGTACTGGAAATCGAGGTGAGGATTCTCGCCACCAACCATGTGGATCTCGGTGAAGTCCTGCGTCGAGCGAACCTCTTGGGCGTGCGCGACGAGGTCATCGATGTCCCACATGACCGCGTCGGCCTGCTTCGACGTGCGGGCGAAGGCACAGAACTTGCACTTGACCCGGCAGATCGTCGTGTAGTTGAGGTACAGGTTGTTGACGAAGAAGACATCGTCGGTACCGCCGCGCTGACGGCGTGCGAGGTCGGCAAGGGCACCGAGCTCGAGCACGTCGTGCGACTCGAGCAGCGTGATGCCGTCGTCCAAATCGAGACGTTCGCCCGCGACGACCTTCTCGCGAATCTCCTGGAGTTCCGTGTTACGCGTGATGGTAGCCATGCCAGATTCCCGTCGGTGGTGTTCTATGTATCGCGGTCGACAACACCGCGGACGACCATCCGCAGGGGCGTCGTGTCGAGGTCGCCGGTGATCAAATCAAGAGCCTCTTCGGCATTCCGAACAAGCTCACGTGCTGTGTCGCGCGCCTCGTCGAGCGCGCCCAGTTCGCCGACGCGAGCCAAAAGTGGAAGCACTGCTGCTGGCTCTGGCTCACGACGCAACGCCTCTGCAATTTCGGCGTCGGCGCGTGCGGCATAGAGCAGTGGCAGCGTTGCCGTGCCACCGATCAGGTCCGTGCCGAGCACCTTGCCGGTCGCGGTGGACAGCCCGTCACAGTCGAGAATGTCGTCGGCAACTTGGAAGGCAAGCCCGAGCAGGCGCCCGTACTCCGCGAGCGCCTTGGCATCGGCATCGCCAAGACCGCCGAGGCGACCACCAAGCCCGCAGGCTGCCGCGAATAGACGCCCTGTCTTGAGCGTGCAGCGCTCGAAGTACTGTTCCGGCGTCGTCTCGGGACGGCGCGTCTGCAGCATCTGCAGAGCCTCACCTTCCGACAGGCCGAGGGCAGCCTGTGCCAACAAGACGAGGCTGTCGATGTCATCCGTCTCGGCGAGAACTGCAAATGCTCGCGCAAACAGAAAATCTCCTGTCGCACCCGCAATCAGATCGCCGTGCTGTGCCCACACAGTCGGACGTCCCCGGCGCAGCGAGGCGTGGTCGAGCACGTCGTCGTGCACGAGCGTGGCCATGTGTACGAGCTCGACGGCGCTGCCAGCCCGGATCAGGTTCTCATCGGACTGTCCCGCGGCGGGCGACGAGAGCAGGACCAACAGTGGGCGTAGGCGCTTGCCACCAGCCGCCAGCGTCTCCGCTGCCGTCGCTGCCGTCGAGCCGCCAACCCACGCTACGTCGTCTGCCAAGCGCTGTTCGACCCGCTTGAGGTAGTCACTGATACCGGGCAGAGCCAGCAGGTCGGCGTAGGTAATCGTGCTCATGCGGCGCTCCGTCGAACCGTGCCGACATGCAGCGCCACGATGCCACCGCCGAGGGTACGGAAGCGCACGTCGTCTAGGCCAGCCTCGTACATCACGTGCGCGAGGCTCGTGGTACCTGGAAAGCGCTTGACCGACGCAGGCAGGTAGGTGTAGGCCGCGTTCTGTTTGTCGACGAGCCGCCCCACACCGGGGACGAGCCGATCGAACCAGAGCGAATGGAACTTCGAAACGACACCAGACTCGGGCGTGGTGATCTCCAAGCAAACAACCTTGCCACCCGGACGGACGACCCGAACAAGTTCGCGAAAACCCAGGCCAAGGTCGGCGACGTTACGAATGCCAAAGGCCACCGTCGCTGCAGCAAAACGGTCATCTTCGAAGGGCAGGTCCAGCGCATCGCCGTGGATCAGCGTGGCCTGGTCGACACCGCGCTTGCCAATCTTGACGCGACCGCGATCCAGCATGCGCTCTGCAAAATCGAGACCAATCACTTCACCACTCGGGCCAACGCGTTTGGCGAGCTCGAGCGTCAGATCGGCTGTACCGCAGCAGCAATCGAGCACGCTGGCTCCAGCGCCAACCTCGGTCGCCTCTGCTGCGAGGCGACGCCAGCGGACGTCAAGCCCGCCCGTCATGACGCGATTCATCGCGTCATAGGGACGAGCGATCCGATCGAACATTGCCTGAACGCGCTCGGGAGGCAGCGTGCCCTCTTCGGCGCTGTACTTGACGGGGAGATTATTCTCGCTCATGCGTCAGCGCCCCAGCGTGGCAAGAGTTGATTGTCGATGCCACAGAGATCAAGCACTCGACCCGCGACGAAATCAATCGCGTCGTTCAGCGAATCCGGGTGCGTGTAGAACACGGGCATGGCGGGAGCGATAATCGCGCCGGCCTCGGCCAGCGTCGTCAGAGTCCGCAGGTGGAGCAGCGACAGCGGCGACTCGCGCGGTACGAGGATCAGCTTGCGTCGCTCTTTCAACGCCACGCCCGCGGCACGATGAATCAGGTTGGCCTGGCTCGTGGAGGCGATCGTGCCGCACGTCGCCATCGAGCAGGGGCAGATCACGTAGGCATCGACCTTGGCAGAGCCCGAGGCGTAGGGAGAAAACCAGTCTTCGGCGCCGTAGAGCGTGGTGTTATCGCCGCCGTACTCCGTGATCAGGCGCTGGATCGCGTCGGGGCCAGGAATCGAACGATCGCGGTAGACCTCCCACGCGATCACCTCACCCGCTGCCTTGGAGGCACAGACGCCGACCTCGGCCCCCGCGGCGGCCAACCCCGCGAGTACGCGGGCGGCATACGGTGCGCCAGAGGCGCCAGTGATTCCGAGGAAGACTCGCATAGTCAGTAACGGGCGTTGCGTGCAGGATACGACAGTCCGGGGTTTGCCCCGCTAGGTGATTCGCGACCCGCCGCTGAGCGGATGCTCCGGGATCTGACCGACGCTCACTCGGACTACCCTAGCCGCCCGTAAACGACGAACGGCCGGGTGTCACCACCCGGCCGTCGCCACCATCAAATTCGTGTTTCCGAGCGGACTACGGACCGGCCGCACTGGAGGGGGTGCCGGCAAATATGCCGCCCGCCTTCTCGCACGAGGCCGGATAGTCCTTGGCCGTGGCCGCATTCGGGCCTGGCGTCGTACCAACCGCAGCCGACCACGTTGCGACATACCCGGCGAGACACGAGATCTCGTCTTCCGTGTACGTTGCCTTGAAGGCCGGCATGCCGCCCTTGCCGTTCGTGATCAGATCCAACGCCGTCGCATAGTCCGGCTTCGCCTCGTCGAGCACTGGTCCGACGTTGCCAGCAGTACCTGCGTTAGCGAGCACGTGACACGTCGAGCAGGCACCGGCCGCAAAGGCCGCTGCCCCCGGCTCAGTTGACGCCGCACCACCCTCGGCGGGAACCTTCGACCCGTAGAACGTCAACGTCAGCAAGACGATCGGAACCATCACGCCGATCGCAAGCGCAATCGGGCGGCGCGAGAGCCGACGATCGGGGTTGCGGTCGATGAACGGCCAGCCGATCAAGAGCACCATCCAGATCGTCGGGATGATGATCGTGCCGACGATCAGCAACTGCGGCGTCTTGAAGATACGCAGCAGCTCGAAGAGGAAGAAGAAGTACCAGTCAGGCTGCGGGTGGTAACCCAGCACACCAGGGTCGGCTTTCCCCTCGTAGGCAGGTCCGAGCAGGCCACCGGTGCGCTCGGCCATTGGGTCGGTTGGGATCTCCCCAAACTGCGCGTACCAGAGAATCGAGAGCCCCATGATCAGGGCCACGACGATCAGGCTGACGATCGTGTCATGGAAAACGGCGTTCGGGAAGAACGGCTTGCCATGACGCTTCTGGAAGGCGTACTCGCGCTGATACCCCTCGCGACGTTCGCGTGCAGTGAGACGTGGCATTAGACGTCACCCTCCGTTGGCTCCATGCGCGACCAGGGCGGCGAGGTCACGCCCAGGCGGACGACAAGCAGCATGTGCAGGAAGATCAGGCCGCCAATCGCGCTTGGCAGCACCAGCATGTGCAGCGAGTAGAAGCGCGACAGCGTGTGAGTACCGATCTCTGGGCCCACCATCAGGATGTACGAGAGTGCCGGTCCGAGAATCGGCGCCGTGCCATTGATGTTGACGCCGACGATCGTGGCCCAATAGGCGCGCTCGTCGAACACCAGCAGGTAGCCGGTAAACGACATGCCCATCACGAGGATGAAGATGATCGCGCCCGTGATCCACGTCATTTCGCGCGGATACTTGTAGGCACCGAAGAGGAACGTGCGTCCCATGTGCAAGAAGAGCAGCACCACCATGACGGACGACCCCCACTTGTGCATACCGCGAACGAGCCAACCGAGCGTGGCCTCGTTGGTGATCCACTGGATCGTCATCCACGCGGTGTCCGGATTGGGCTGGTAGTACATCGCCAGCAGAATGCCGGTCGTGGCTTGCAAGATGAAGACGGTGATCAGCGCTGAGCCGAGCGTCTGCAGCCAGGAGATGTCTTTCGGGACGTTGCGGAACAGCATGAACTTGCCGAACGAGATCGCACCGGAGCGCTCCTCGACCCAGTCGACCGGCATCATCGCGATCTCTTTTGGTGGCGGCAACAATGTAGACATCGTTAGTTCCTGACTCAGGCCGGGGATGGGTAGAGCCAACCGAGCAGCCCGCCAACAGGCGCACCGGGCAGCTTGAAGGTATCGGTCATGACGACTTTGCCGTCAACATCTTGGGTCGCAAACGGGCGGCCGACGTAGAGCGTGCCGTCTTCGACCTTGTACTCGAAGCGATTGAGCGGGCGCACGGGCGGGCCGGCGGTGACGATGCCCTCGGTGTCGTACTGGCCGCCGTGGCAGGGGCAGGCAAAGTTCGTGGACTTGAACTGGACCGGGCAGCCGAGGTGCATGCACACGTTCGAGATGATCGTGAATTCTTCCGCACCATCGCGGCGCACGTAGGCGACCCGACGATCGAGCTCACCGAGCTTGCCGCGCTCGAAGACAACGGGCTCGTACGTGCCCTCCTTGAAGTCCTTGTTGTCGGCCGGACCGAAACTCGCCCAGTACCAGTCCTCCGTTGCGAAGGCGGGTCCGAGGACGAAGCCAACAACAGGAACCGCGATGGCGACACCAATTAGGCCACCAAGGCCAACGGTTGCGCCGGTCAAAAATTTGCTGCGACTAATGATCGCGCGCGGATCCGCCGGGTCGCCGTACGACGATGCTCCAGCTTTATCGGTGTTCTTAGCCACGTGCAATGCCTCCAGTCACGTAGGTATCTTGGGGGCGGTGCCCGTGTGATGTCAAAGTCGCCACGAAACGCACAATCCTCTGGTTCGTCATTTTGCACTCGTTTCGACGTGCTCGAGCGAGCAGGAATTAATGCAGTAACGCATTCCTGTTGGCCCTGGGCCATCCGGGAAGACGTGCCCGAGATGGCCGCCACAGTTTTTACAGACGACCTCGATGCGACGCATGCCGTGCGCGTTGTCTTCGCGCGACCCCACGTTGTCGTCGAGCACGGGGCGCGTGAAGCTCGGCCAGCCGGTGCCCGAATCGAATTTGTCGTCCGAGTGAAAGAGCTCCGTACCGCAGCCAGCACAGGCGTAGACGCCCGGTGTGTGGTCATCGACGTACGCGCCGGTAAACGGCGGCTCGGTTCCTTGCTGGCGCAGCACGGTGTACTGCTCCGGCGTCAGTAGCTGGCGCCATTCCTCGTCTGTGCGTTCCACGCTCACGATTTCCTCAGGCAGTGCGATTGGTCGTCATGTCCGTTTGCGAGCATACCCAGCGTTGTCACCGGAGTGGCCATCTAGCGGACGCTGCCCGGCATCTCAATGCCAAACGAAGCCCACCGCGCGTCGACCTGCGCCTTGACATCAGCGGGAATCCGGTTGACCTCGGGCCAGCCACGCTCGTACCCCTCGCCCTCCCACGTCGCCGTCGCGTCGAAGCCGATCTTGCCTCCGAGCGCCTTGATGCGAGCAGCGTGGTCGAGCTGATCAATCGGACCGTAGGACATCAGAATGTCGTGTGCAGGATCGACGTTGGCGCCGAGTTGCCAGACGACCTCGGTGTAGTTGTGCACGTCGACCCACTCGTCGACCACGATTACGGCCTTCGTCAACGACAGGAGACCCGTGCCCCAGATCGCGCTCATCACCTTCTGCGCATGCCCAGGGAAGCGCTTCTGAATCGAGACGATCACGCAGTTATGAAACGTGCCGGCGTAAGGGATGTCGTAGTCGACAACCTCAGGGAGCGTCACGCGGACGGCCGGGAGGAAGATTCGCTCGGTCGCCTTGCCAAGCCAGAGGTCCTCGCACGGCGGCGGGCCCACCACGATCGACGGATAGATCGGATTGCGGCGCGACGTGATCGCCGTCACGTGCATAACTGGAAAATCATCGACCGGCGTGTAATAGCCCGTGTGGTCTCCAAACGGGCCCTCGGGCTTCGTCTCGCCCCGCACGCAGTAGCCCTCAATGATGATCTCCGCATTGGCCGGGACCTGCAGGTCGACGGTCTTGCACTGGACCACATCAATCGGCTTATCTCGCAGCCAGCCAGCAATCATGTACTCGTCGATGTGCTTGGGCAGCGGCATCGAGCCCGAGTACGTCGTAATCGGATCGGTTCCGAGCGCAAGCGCGACTTCCATGCGCCCCTCGCCTTCGCGATGATCGGCAGCGCCGTCCTTGTGCATCTGCCAATGCAGACCGAGCTCATTCTTGCTGTGCTTTTGGAGCCGATACATGCCGACGTTTCGGCCGCCCGTGACGGGATCTTTCGTGAT
>CAXNNM010000038.1:0-7387 GCA_964203735.1 Gaiellales bacterium
CGGTCCGTCAAGACCAGGTGATGCGGGCTCGCCTCGCTCGACACGCGCACGCCGCGCTCGCGGCCACGCGCGATCTCCTCGATGCTCGTGCGGACCGAGATGTGCTGCAGGTGGATGCGCGCACCCTCCTGCTCGGCCAGACGAATGTCGCGTGCCACCATCAGCGTCTCGGCGATGCCGGGCCAACCGCCGAGGCCAAGCGTGGCCGAGACCGCGCCCTCGTGCATGTGGCCACCGTGCGTCAGCGACGGCTCCTCCTCGTGCAAGGCCAAGGGCAGGTTGAGCGGCCGCACGTATTGCAGCGCGCGGCGCATCAGTCGTGCGCTCTCGACCGGCGAGCCATCGTCCGTAAAGCCGGCGGCACCACGGTCGGCGAGGTCGCGCATCTCTGTCAACGATTCGCCCGCGCGACCGACGCTAATCGCGGCGAGGAAGCCGACCTGGATGACGGCGCCTTCCTTGGCGCGGTCGAGTGCGGCTTCGAGCGTGGCGCCCGAGTCGATCACCGGGTCGGTATTCGGCATTGAGAGGATCGTCGTGTAGCCACCCGCGGCAGCCGCAGCCGAGCCGGAGGCGCAATCCTCTTTGTATTCCTGGCCGGGCACGCGCAGGTGCACGTGCGGATCGACGAGGCCGGGCAGCAGCGTCTTGCCCGCGCCCTTCAACACGCGCGTGCCGATGGGAGTGGCAATCTTGTCGCCGATCTGGACGATCTTGCCGTCTTGGATCAGCAGGTCGGCCGTGACGTCCAACCCCTCGACGGGGTCGAACAGACGGGCGCCTTGGACGAGGACGTTGACCGATTCGGATTCACGCTGCTCGAGGCGGGTCATGCTGCACCCCACTCGCCGGTGCGCTCGCGAATGTCGATGACGGTGCCAATCGATGGGCGCGTCATCAGGTCGTAGAGGACCGCCATTCGCACGACCAGGCCGGCTTCGACCTGGTTTTCGACCAGCGAGACGCCCGAGTCGGCGACGTCGGGTGCGATCTCGACGCCGCGATTCATCGGCCCCGGGTGCATCACCACTTGGCCGGGTCGCACGCGGCGCGCATTGACGCCCCAGACGCGCGCATACTCGCGCAGACTTGGTAGGTAGTTCTGGCCGGGCTCCATGCGCTCGTGCTGCATGCGCAAGACGTAAATCACATCTGCCTCGCTCATCGCCTCTGGGTCGTCCGAGACCTTCACGCCCGTAGCCTCGACAATCCCCGGCGGGATCAGCGCCGGCGGGCCAATCAGCGTGACGTCGAGCCCCATCATCTGGAAGGCCTCGATATCGCTGCGCGCGACGCGGCTGTGCAGGATGTCGCCGACGATCACGACCTTGAGATCGTCGAGCCGTCCCAGCCGCTTCTTGATTGTGTAGAGGTCGAGCAGGGCCTGGGTCGGGTGCTGGTGCTTGCCGTCGCCGGCGTTGACGACGTGCGCGTCGGACCAGCGCGCCGTCAATTGCGCGGCACCGATGTGCGGATGACGGATCACGATGATGTTTGGCTTGTACGCGTTAAGCGTGCGGATCGTGTCCTTGAGCGACTCACCCTTGTCGACGCTCGAGCCAGACGACTTGACGCTGACGACGTCGGCGCTGAGCCGCTTGGCCGCCAACTCGAAGCTCGAACTCGTGCGCGTCGAGGATTCATAGAAGAGGTTGACGACCGTGCGGCCGCGCAGTGTCGGCACCTTCTTGACGTCGCGCTCGACGACGTCTTCGAAGCCTGCTGCCGTCTCGAGGATGCGCTCGATGTCGGCGCGATCCACGTCGTTCATTCCCATCAGGTGTCGTTTAGTGCTCACGACTCCGCCCCTCCATCTCCGCCAATCAGCACGACCTCATCCACTCCATCCGTCTCTTGCAGCCGCACGCGCACGTGCTCTGCCCCTTGGGTCGGCAGGTTCTTGCCGACGAAATCTGCGCGAATCGGAAGCTCGCGATGCCCACGATCGGCCAGCACTGCAAGCTGCACACAGGCGGGGCGGCCGTAATCGAAGACCGCGTCGATCGCAGCCCGCACGGTGCGCCCGGTGTAGAGCACGTCGTCGATCAGGACGATCGTGGCGCCCTCGATCGGGCCATCGAAGACCGTCTCACCCACGACAGGGTGGTCGCCAATGCGATCGTCTGCGTCGGCGCGAATACCAACGTCGTCGCGATAAAAGCTGATGTCGACGGCGCCCACCGGCACCTCAATACCCGTCGTCTCCTTGATGCGATCGCGGATCCGCTCGGCCAACGGCACGCCACGCGAGCGGATGCCAACGAGGTGGACCTGCGAGAGATCGGGGTGCCGCTCGACGATCTCCGACCCGATCCGCGCAAGCGTGCGCGCGATCTGATCGGCATCGAGCAAGACGCGCGTGCTCAGGGTGCTCACCGGCGCACGCGCCGATCGCGGGAGGGGTAAATCATGTCGAGCTGAGCTCCTTCCCGGCCTCACAGGACCGGTTTAAAGGGGCGAACTAGGTCGATACGGCACATTAGTCGACCTATCGGACACACCCCTCCAGCGGCACGAGACCTAACTCAAATACGACGAAGTTGCGCCTTGATCCACCTCAGAGGCTGCGTCAGCCGCCAGCTTAGTGAACGCAAGACACCGTCCAGCGCCCGCGCTGCCTCCTGCAACGCCGCATCGCGCTCCAACACGCCAGCTTCGAGCCCATCCGCCCGCACCACCGTCGCAGCCAACTCTGCACGTATCACTTGGGATTCACGCTCTGCCTCCTGCAACGCCGCATCGCGCTCCAGCACGCCAGCTTCGAGCGCATCCGCCCGCACCACCGTCGCAGCCAGCTCTTCTCGTATCGCTTGTGATTCGAGCTCCTGCTGGACGATTCGCTCTTGAGTGGATTGCATCTCTTTGCGGGCGCTCGCTAGCGCCATTCGCATCGCAATGGCATCGACGTCCACGAGCGCTGTGTCACCAGTGGAAACGTTAACTTCCTGCTCATTCTCTTTTTCTACTCCAGTAGTACTGATACGCACTTTTGAGCGATCCGCGACCTCAGCAAACGTCTGCACAAAGGCCATCTCCGACATCTTTTCCCCAAGCAACGGCGCCAGCACGCGGTATGCGTACGCGCCGTCTGTGACAACGCGTGGAAAATCAAGAAACGTCATCGGAATTTCGTAACGTACTGCCACCTCAATCTGCCTATGCAAGGCCACTGCAAGAATGCGAGCTTGGTCCAACGGCTCGAGTGAATACGTCACTCCACCTGCCGTCCCTCCCCATGTGTCCCACATTGAATCCGGTGGCCAAGCATCATCTGCGGCACCGGAACGATGAATGGCCGAGAGCTCCTGCGCAATCCGGCTCACAGCGGCATCCTCGAGATCGCGCACGGGTATCAGGAGATGGTCGAACGTCCTGCCACAGCGCGTGATCGCATCCTCGAGAACAAGATGACTCCAAGGGCTCTTGATGACGTAGGGCAGTTCCCCAGACGCATTGGGAAGCACCTCCAGCCCCGCATTCGCATGCGGATGAAAATCGAGGCCTAAGCGGTCAACCCCCGTGTCGAGACCGCATGCCCCCAAGAGCTGCACAAGAAACGTCGTACCGGCGCGTCCGGTTCCGGCAATCAGCAAGTGGTGCGACATGACCGGCGAGTACCGCCTACCGGTGACCCGGCAGAGAAGACGAAGCGGCATTCATGAACAGGGAGAGTAACCGAACCACTGCACATTATGACGTTCGACCGCCTTCGTCGTATACGATCCTCCTGAAGTCACCGCCACTCCGCGCCCCTCTAGGGGGCAATCGCGGACAGTTGTTCGCGCATGAACGTTACGGTCCGCCCGGGTGACTCATGGCGTGATTCTTCTTAATTGTCCAGCCCGCTATAATCGCACCTACATGGTGAACCGTCTCGCCCCGCCAGCAGAAACGATTACCAACGGTGATGGGCGCGTCGCTCGTGCCACGAAGCCTATCCATCGCAGTGCGGTGGTCTGGCTGACAGGGCTGTCCGCGTCCGGAAAGTCGACGGTTGCACGGCACGTCGCGGACGAATTGCAGTCTCAGGGTCGCCGTACCTACGTCTTGGATGGAGACGAACTCCGCTCGGGGCTCTGCAGCGACCTCGGGTTCTCGCTTGAAGACCGCGCCGAGAACGTTCGCCGCGCAGCCGAGGTCGCGCGGGTGCTGTTCGCCACAGACCTGACCGTTCTCTGCACGTTCATCTCGCCGCTCGAGGTTGATCGAAGCGCAGCTCGAAGCATCGTCGGCGGCGACGATTTCCTCGAGGTGTATGTGCAGACACCGCTCGAGGAATGCATCGCGCGTGACCCGAAGGGTCTATACCGGCGCGCCCTCAGCGGCGAGATCCCCAACTTCACGGGTATCAGTAGCCCCTACGAGGCGCCGCTCAATCCCGAACTTGTTATCGATACCAGCGGGCAAACCCTCGACGCCTGCGTGCGATCGGTACTCGAGCTACTCGACGCACACACATCACGCCCATAGCCGGCCTGCTGGCCCGCGCTGCCGACTAATTCGGATCGTGCGCCGATTGCGCCAGATCATCACTCGGGTAGATTCAGCGTGAGCGTGAAGTACATCTGGGCGCCCTTGTGTGGGACGACGTCTTCACCGCGCGCGCCCTCGTACTTGCCGGCGCCACCGACGATCGCGGAAATGACAAGTGCGCATATGTCATGTCCTCCTAGAATCACGAGCGGACTTAGATGGCGGCGACGCGGAGGTGGTTGCGCGTGGCGCGGCAGCGCCCGTCGACGTCGACTCGGGGTTCGTCCAGAGTTGTTTGTGCCAGGGCGGGACGGCGGCCGGGTCGTAGCGGAGGCGAAGCGAGGGGGCCGTGTCGCCCGCGATGAGGTGCAGCTCGGCGACAGGGAGGCGTCCCAAGTCGCCGTTCCAACGGTCGAGGGGCGCGTCGATGCCGAGGCGACCGAAGCCATTCGCATGCGAGCCGGCTGCGCGATAGATCGTTGGGTGAGCCTCGATCGGCTGCCAACCAGGGCGGCCCGTCCACTCGGGACTGTCGCCGACGAGGCCCTGATGGGCGGTCAGGCGGGCGGCTGCCGAGCCGCCGTCGGGGATTCGAACGATCATGCCCTCCCAATCGTCGCGATGAAAGCCCTGTAACTTGGCGACCGGGAAGTGCAGCGTTTTCGAGTCGGGGTAGTAGAACCAGTACTGGAGGTACGTCACGCCCGGCTGACGCACACCCGCCACCACAACGCCCGCGCGTCGGACGACATGCGTGAGGGCCGCAGCGCGCCCCGTGCCAAACGCCGCGCACCACGGCTTGCGACAGACGGCCGGATCGACTGGCACCGCTGAGTCTTCGCCGTAGCGGTCGCGCTCGAGCACTAGCTCGGGGGTGTACCGCCGCAACAGCGGCCCGTATGAATCGCTCCGTAGCGCCCACCGATCGTCGCGCCGCTCTGGCTGATGGCCGGGGATTGCTTTGGCAATTCGCGCCGCAAACGACGCGCCGTCCGAACGCGCCGCGAACGCGATGAAGGCGATCAACGCCACGGCCACGCCAAGCAGGATCAGCAGTTCGATAGTGGCTTGGCCTCGTCGCATGCGACCACGCTGCCACCCGACCGCGCATCGGCGAGTGCTGCCGCGTGCCAACTAGTGCGCAGAAACCACCGCGCCGCCCCCCAAGCAGCGCACCCGGTGCGCCGCTCTCTGCCCTACCTCGCGCCAGCCGTGCCGCGAATCAGCGTTTGCTGGGCCAACCAATCCAGCCGTCGGCGGGCCGCTCGGCAACCGCAAGGCCACGCCGATTTGCAAGCCGGTACGTGACGGTGTCGGCTCCAAATAGAAGCGGGAACATGGCGGCTGTCAGCAGCAACGCCTGCAAGGCATCCGCGTTGACCGAGTTGCCCGAGTTGCCGAGGAAGAAGCGGCTGATCACAAACCAGAGCAAACCGAAGATCGGAGCACGGACCAGGCAACGAAAGAGTGTCGGATAAGCGACGGGTTTACGGGCACGGGGAGCGGCCTTCGAGCGCGTGTTCCGCCCGCTCTTACCCTTGGGAGCCTCGTCGGACGCGCTGCGCGTCTCCTTCTCGTCAATCTGTGGGGAGCGCGGTCGATCGACACCGTGATGTCGATACCGCTCTTCGCGCTTGCGTTGTTTCTTGGTCGCCATACCGACAAGCATAGTCATGTCAGCCCGTCCGAATGTGCTCACCCGTCCCCGCGAGTCGATACACTCCGACCGAATGGCGACGATCGAACAGCGAATCACGTGGAGCGAGCTCCGCACCCGCGCGCAAGGGCTGCGAACGCGGTCGCTGAAGGCAGGCGAAGCGGGCCTCAGCATTCGTGTCTCGGACGTGCTCGAGATCTTGCCGCTGCCGTACGACCCCGAGCCACTCCCCGACGATGCGACGACGGAGGAGATCGCTGAGGCCGAGCGCGAGCCACTCGACTTCGCCGAAGACGTCCTCAAGCGCCATGGCGTACGCTCGCGTCCCGCCCCCGGCGATGCTGGCGTTGATGGCGTTGTCGTTCTGCGCCCATCGAACCGTTTTGCGCTCCAAGGCGCAATCGCGATTGCCATCATCGCCCTGCTTGGCGCTGGCGTGGCAAGCAAGATCGGCTTCGTCATCCTCGCCCCCGTCGCCGTGGTTGGCGTGTGGCTGATCTGGACCCAGACCGCCCGCATCGATCGCTTCGTGCCGCGGATCGTGCCGCGTGGTCGCATCCTCGGCGCGCTGCTGATGATCATCCTGCTCGGCATCACGATGGTCATGGCTGTGCAGCCTGCACGCAAGTGGGCGCGCAACCGTGGCAACGTCGCCAACGCGATTGCCTTGTCCGTGCAAGCCGAGGCGCAATTGAATGCCGGCGATCTCGGTGGCGCTCGCGCCTCGGTGGATCAGGCTTTGCAGGTCGCGCCGCAGCTCGGCCAGGTACAGGCCACCTCGCAGAAGGTGATGGTCGCGCAGATCAATGCCAACACGAACGCACAGATCAACGGACAGGCCGCAGCCCAAGCCGCCTACGATCGCGCTGAGACCGACTTTGCGGCCGGCAAGTGGCAGCCAGCCATCGCAGAAATGGCAGCACTTGGTGGCTTCTCGGACGCCCCCGCCCGCCTCGCGATGTTCCGCAACATGGCGGCGGTCGCCACGTTGAAGCTCGCCCAGCAGGCGCTTGTTGCGGGCGACGCGCAAAAGGCCTTCACGCTCTACAGCAAGGCGATGACGTACGACCCGACCGCGCGTAATCAGGCCTTGATCAAGCGCATCAGCAAAGCGCTCAACACCAACTCGTAGCCCGCCTGCCCCCTGTCGGGGTACGCTGAAACGGTGGATCTCGACGTTATCTTTCTCGGCACCGGCGGCTCGGTGCCCTCTGCGACGCGCCAGACGGCTGCGACGCTGATTCGTCGTGGCGGCGA
>CAXNNM010000039.1:0-7337 GCA_964203735.1 Gaiellales bacterium
CTGGCTGCGGAGAGCGAAGTCAAGGTTCACTACCACGAGACCGAAGTTCGCGTGGAGACGCTGCTAGCCCGGCAGGCACCGGTCGCCGGCGACTTGCGCACCGTGCTCGCGGCGCTTCACATCAACCGCAGCCTTGAGCGGGCGGCACACAACGCAGCACGCGTGGCACACCTCGCAACACCGCCGCCACGTCGGGCTCTGGTCGAAGAGGCTGTGATCACCGATGCACTGCGCGCGATGGGAGATCGCGGCGCCGAAATGGTGCGTACCGCAGTCGACACCTTTGAGCGACGCGATGCAAATGCCGCGCGACTCCTATCCGCGTTAGACGAACTTGTGGATCGGGAGAACGAGAAGATCGCGGACACGATCTTGGCGATGGAGCACAACGATCCTGAATTGCGTAAGTGGGCTGCGCGGATGCTGTTTGCAGGTCGCTGGCTGGAGCGAGTCGGCGACCACGCGGTCAATGTGGCTGAACGTACGACGTATATGGTGACGGGCGAATCGACGACAGCACCGCCCGGACCGGCCTAGGCCACTGCTTGCGTTCTTCGTGCAATCAGTGTTGTACGAGGGTGAGCGGTGGGACTCGAACCCACGACCGCCGAGACCACAACCCGGAGCTACCACCAGCTGAGCTACGCCCACCACGTCCCGCTTGCGCGAGCGGCGTGAGTATACAACGAACCCGCTGATCTGCCAGCCCGTTAGAAT
This sequence comes from Gaiellales bacterium, assembly GCA_964203735.1. Taxonomy (GTDB): domain Bacteria; phylum Actinomycetota; class Thermoleophilia; order Gaiellales; family F1-60-MAGs149; genus F1-60-MAGs149. Next base: position 718 of record CAXNNM010000039.1, read on the forward strand.
CTAAGTATGGCGACCGTGCTGATTGTCGAAGACGACGAAGTCCTTGCAGGTGTCATGCGACGACACCTGTCGAAGGCGGGTCACGACGTGGAGTGGGCCGCCGATGGCGAGCGCGGATTGCGCAAGATTCGGTTCGAGCGCCCAGACGTATGCGTCATCGATCTGATGATGCCGGGAACAGATGGCTGGGGCCTAATCGAACAGATCCGCGCCGAAGGCGTGACGACCCCGGTGATCGTGCTATCAGCTCGCTCGAGCGAACACGACAAGGTCCATACACTTGGCATCGGAGCCGATGACTATCTCGTCAAGCCTGCGTCGATGCGAGAGCTTGTGGCTCGTGTCGAGGCCGCGCTGCGGCGTTCGGGGCGCACGCCGGCAGTCGCCCCCGAGCGCGACGAACTCCCGCTCGAAGCGCCTGGAATCCGCATCGATTTCCGCATCCACCGTGCCTTGATCGAGATGGCGGACGGATCGTGGGTCGATGCCGAACTTACCGTTCGCGAGTTTCGTCTGCTCGTGACGCTTGCGCGGGAGCGAGGACGTGTGCTCAGTCGAGACGAGCTCCAACAGCGGGTCTGGGGTTCGCCTCACCGACCGCGAGACCGCATCGTCGATGTCTGCGTTCGCAAGTTACGCGAAAAACTCGACATGCGTTCAACGGAATACTCGTTTATCCAGACGCACTACGGGATCGGCTATCGCTTCGAGCCCGAACTCAAAGGCCCAACTCCCGTTACGTAGCGAGCGGAAGTACGACGCGAATTGTCGTTCCGGTGGCACCGTCGGATTCCGCAACGACCGTGCCGCCGTGTGCCTCGATGATGTGCTTCACCAACGCCAGCCCAAGCCCCGAACCGGGGCCGCTGCGCGCAGCGTCGCCACGATAAAACCGCTGGAAGACAAACGGCAGGTGCTGAGCGTCAATGCCACCACCGGTGTCAATCACGGTCAGATAAGCCTGATCCTGAGCAGTCGTGACTGTGACGTCGACGCGCGCGTCGGGCCCACCATGGATCAGGGCGTTGTCGACCAAGTTCTGGATCACGACCTCATAGAGACGAGCGGCGACTGGCACGTCGATCTCGCCTGGAGCAGTCAAGGTGATCTCGCGACCGCGGCCAATGCGACGCTGCCGCGCGTCGGCAACGACGTGGGCTGCCATCGCACAGGCGTCAGCAACGCCATCGGCGACCGCCAACCGTCCGCGATCAAGCGCAGCAAGGAGCAACATCTCGTCGATCAATCTGCGCATTCCGTCGACTTCGTTCTCGATCTGCATCACGAGTTCGTCGCGCTCGTCCTCGATATCGGGAAGCGCTAGCGTCTCCGCGAGCCCAAGAATGCGCGCGAGCGGCGTCCGCAGCTCGTGTGATACAGCCGCCGAGAAGGTGCGTCGAGCCTCTTCGAAATCCACATCCTCGGTGACATCCACGAGCATCACCAGAACGCCCTTCGCGTACTGCACCGCGGTCACTCTCAGCGAGCGGGGAGGATCGCCAAGAAAGATCGTCTCGAGTGCGATGCTGTCGCTGCCGAGCATGACGCGATGAATTATGTCCGCGAGGGATGCCGACCAGGTCGCTGGATTGCCACCGATTGTAAAGCTTGAAAAGTCGCGTGCTGCGAGCGTATTGATGTGCACAATGCGGCCGCCCTCACCGACGGTAAAGCAGGCTGCCGGGATCGCCTCGGCGAGCACTCGTGCATCGATCTGCCACGACGGATCCACGTTCGTCGAATCCGCCGCGGTCGCCAGATCACGCGCGTAATTTCCTCGGCGGAACAATCGGTGACCAAACCATCCCACGATCACACCGACTGCGATGAGGAGGACGCCGTAAACAATCTGCATGGCTGCACGATAGGGGTCAACCACGCGGCTGTGCATACCTGTGCGCGACAAGAACCACTTCGTAACCACCCCGCGACCATGCTGCAACCCATTGCGTTCCGGCGCCAACGTAGTCTGCAGTCAATGCCAAGTGTTCTCGTAATCGAAGACGACCCCATCCTCGGAAAAGCGATGGTCATGCACCTACGGCATGCTGGCTTCGATGTCGACCTCGCCGAAGATGGAGAGCGTGGCCTTCGCCGCTTGCGCCACGCCCGTCCCGATGTTGCCGTAATCGATCTGATGCTGCCGGGTCTCGATGGCTGGGCTGTCACGGAGGCGATCCGCGAGGACCATCTTGGCGTACCCGTGATCGTCGTCTCCGCGCGCGGATCGGAGCACGACAAGGTGCACACCCTCGAGATCGGTGCCGACGACTATCTATCGAAGCCGTTCGGGATGCGCGAGTTGATTGCGCGGATCGAAGCGTTGCTTCGCCGCACGCGTCTGGTGGCGGCCTCTGAGCCACGTGGTGACGCGATCGAAGTCGACGGGCTTCGGATCGATCCGGATCTGCGCCGCGCGTTCATTCGCGTCTCGCCCGAACAGGCACCGGCCGATTGGATCGACAGTCAGTTGACTCCCACCGAGTTTCGGCTCGTCGTCGCTCTCGCCCGTCAAGAAGGCCGGGCTCTGTCGCGAGACGAGTTGCAGCGTCGCGTCTGGGGCATTCCGTATCGACACCGCGATCGCACGGTTGATGTCTGCGTACGCAAGATCCGCGAGAAGCTGGATCGCCAGAGCGAGACCCACGACTATGTGCATACGCACTACGGCGTTGGGTATCGATTCGCAGCCCAACCGCGCTAACGAACCTTTGACCCCGATAGACTGGGCGCATGTTCGAGATCGGCGCCACTCTGCGTACTGCACGCGAACAACGTGGTATCAGCCTTGACACGGCGGCTGAAGCTACAAAGATTCGCTCGAGCTATCTCTTCGCGCTTGAGGAAGAGGACTTCGAACGCCTTCCTGGACCGACGTACGCTCGCGGGTTCTTGCGCTCCTACAGCGAATATCTTGAGCTCGACGCGCAACTACTGATTGATGAATTTTCGGAGCGTTTCTCCTCGGCGCCATGGGAGGTAGACGACGAGGTGATGTTCCCGCGTCGCGGCAGCGCACGATCGAGTCGACACTCGAGCCGCGGTTCCAGCATGGTGGTCGTCGCGATCGTTGGCATCTTGGCCATCGCTGTGTTGATTGTGATCGCCGCGACGTATCCGTCCACGCGCTCGACGCCGCTACCAGCAACAGGCGGCACCAATGTCGTCACCGTCACGGAGGCTGCCGTCAACCCGGTTGCGACTGCCATCACTGCTCAGACCGCCCCCGATTCGACGTCGGCCGCCGCCGAGGCGATTGTCTTCGTCAAGCCATTTGCTCAGGTGACGCTGACGGTTCGCGCCCTCGAAGCGGCAGAGGGGACCGCGGCGCTGTTTCAGCAGAAGGTCGACCCTAACCCGAACCAACCCGACGGCTTCAAACTGCCCAAGTCGGCTTCGGGGTATCTGATCCGACTCGATCGCCCGAACACCTTGACGCTCGTCGTTAACGGCAGTCCCGTTGTGCCAGGCCCTACCGACACGCTGCTCTCCATCGATCCCAACGGCCGCGTCGCGGCCGTCACAGAGTGAGCCGACGCCCAACCGCAGCGATCCTGGTGACCGGATCCGAGATTCTGCTCGGGCGGACCCAGGACCGGAACAGCGGCACGCTCGCTCGCTCGCTCGATGCCAACGGCATTCGCCTCGAGCGAATCGTTGCCGTTGACGACCGCGAGGAGCACCTGCGCGCAGCACTCGCCGACCTCGTCAGTGGGGGCCACGACCTGATCATCACCTCCGGCGGGCTGGGACCGACGCACGACGATCGCACGGTGTCGATCATCGCGGACGTCACCGGATTGCCTCTTCAGTTGGACCAGGATGCCCTGGCCGAGATTACCGACATTGTCACGGGCTACGCAGCGCAGCGGAAGGTGCCAGTTGAGCAACTGTTGCCGGGTGCCCGCAAACAGGCGATGGTGCCCGTTGGCGCCCACGTGATCTCACCGGCCGGGACCGCGCCAGGATTGATCGTGCCGGGAGCAACCACGATCGTTGTGCTGCCAGGACCGCCGACCGAACTCGCCGAGGTCTGGCGCCGCGCACTTGAGCACGAGGCAATGGGCGACTTGCTCGGAGCGCAGCTCGAACGTCGCGTGCTGAGGATCTGGAGCACGCCCGAATCGACTGTAGCCCGCGTCTTTGACGAGCTCGGCGGGGATCGCCATGGCACCGAGACGTCGATTTGTGCGACCCGTCTAGAGGTCGAAGTTGTGATTCGCTACGCGCCGGCCGCTCGGACAGCGGGGACGGCTTTGGCGGAGGGGCTGCTCGCTGCCTTTGGCGATGCGGTGTATGCCGAAGACGATCTTCCGGTCGAGGCCCGTGTCGTCCACGGTCTCGAGCAGCGGGGGCTGACCATAGCCAGTGCGGAGAGTTGCACCGCGGGCATGGTGGCGGCACGCCTCGCAGCTGTGCCGGGCGCGTCGAATGTTCTGCGCGGCGGGATCGTGGCCTACGCAAACGACGTCAAAATCGATCAGGTCGGTGTTCCGGCGGCGATGATCGCGCAGCATGGAGCCGTCTCGGCTGAGGTGGCGTTGGCCCTCGCAGAGGGCATCCGGCAGGTCCTGCAGAGCGACGTTGGCATCGGGATCACAGGTGTCGCCGGACCCGGGGGCGGCTCGGACGAGAAGCCTGTCGGTCTCGTCAATGTGGCCGTTGTTGGACCGCACGGTACGAGCGAAGTTTTGGAGCGAACCTTTCCCGGGGATCGCGAGGCAGTGCGGACGAATTCTGCGCTGACTAGCCTTCATCTCGTGCGCCTGCTTTTGCAGGATGAGCGTCTCTCCGTAGACGTGTAAGGAAGCGCGCGAAACCTGCGACGTTGCTTGCATGAATGGCGTCCGAGTCGGCAGCCATACTGGGTTCCAAGAGCGAACCGCATTCAGTCCAACCCGGCACGAGCCGGTGGGAGGTCACGATGAGCGAAAAAGACAAGGCGGTAGCGGCAGCGCTACAGCAGATCGAGAAGCAACACGGCAAGGGCGCTGTCATGCGACTTGGCGACTCAACGCGCGCGCCGGTTGCGGCGATCTCCACGGGCTGTCTTGGACTGGACCTCGCGCTCGGCGTTGGTGGCCTGCCTCGTGGACGTATCTGCGAGATTTTCGGCCCGGAATCTTCAGGTAAGACGACGCTGGTCTACCACGTGATCGCCGAGGCACAACGCAAAGGTGGCGTCTGCGCCTTTATCGACGCCGAGCACGCGATGGATCCCACCTACGCCCGCAACATTGGTGTCGACATCGACAACCTGCTCGTCTCTCAGCCCGACAACGGTGAGCAGGCGCTGGAGATTGCCGAGATGCTGATCCGCTCGGGCGGTCTCGACGTCGTCGCGATCGACTCGGTTGCCGCACTCGTGCCCCGCGCCGAGATTGAAGGCGAGATGGGGGACTCCTTCGTGGGCCTGCAGGCTCGTCTGATGAGCCAGGCGATGCGCAAGTTGACCGCAGTCCTCAACCGCACCGGCACCGTTGCGATCTTCACCAACCAGCTGCGCGAGAAGATCGGTGTCATGTTCGGTTCGCCGGAGACGACGACCGGTGGCCGCGCACTCAAGTTCTACTCGTCCGTACGACTCGATATCCGCCGCATTGAGACCCTCAAAGAGGGTACGGATGCGATCGGTAATCGCGTGCGCGTCAAGGTCGTCAAGAACAAGGTTGCGCCACCATTCCGCCAGTCGGAGTTCGACATCATTTACGGCACCGGCATCTCGTGGTCCGGCTCTGTGCTCGACGTCGCCCTTGAGGACAACATCATCGAGAAGTCCGGTTCGTACTTCTCCTTTGAGAAGGAACGTCTCGGCCAGGGCCGCGCCAACGTGCGTGGATTCCTCGACGAGCATCCCGACGTCCTCAGTCGCATCACCCGTCGCATTGAGGAGGCCCAGGGCATCACGATCAGTGGTGGCAACACGGCTCCCGCAGATGCAACGCCGATGACCCCTCCGCCGGCAGATCTGGTGGAGGGCGACGACGCTGCCGATGAGGCAGTGGCGGTTGCCGAAGAGGGCGCCGTCGCCGTCGAAGGCTAACGCTCATGGCCGCGCGGGTCGTAACCGCGGTCCAACCAAGAGCCGACCTACGGGTTGCCATCGAGCTCGATGGCAACCCGTGGTTGGTTCTGGACTCGCTTGTTGCCACCGAGCTGGGGATCTTTCTCGAGGCCACCCTCACCATGGCGACGAAGCGCAAAGCCGAACAGAGTGCGCGCGCAGCGCGGGCGCTCGATCGTGCTGCCGCGATGGTCGGACGTCGTTCGCACGCGCGCGGCGAGTTGGAGCAGCGCATCGCCAAGCGCGAGGGTGCGGATGCAGCACGCTCGGCTGCAGATCGACTCGAGTCGATCGGTGCCCTCGATGACACGCGCCACGCCGCGGATGTCGCGGCACACCGGCTAGCCAGCGGCTGGGGGCCAGCGCGCATCGAGCACGATCTCGAGGTCGCGGGGGTTGCCCAGGCCGAGATCCAAGCATGTCTCCAGCACCTCGACGATACCGCAGTCGATCGAGCAGCAGCGATTGCGATTGGCTCTCGCATCGGCGCCGAGGCGTGGCACCGACTGGCCTCACGCGGCTTCGATGAGTCGGTGGCGGAGCGGCTCGTGCGCCT
>CAXNNM010000040.1:0-7329 GCA_964203735.1 Gaiellales bacterium
CCCGTCACGACGACCCTGCTCGCTAAGGGCGCGTTCCCCGACTCGCACCCTCTGTCGGTGCAGATGCCGGGTATGCACGGTTCGAAATACGCCAACTGGACAATCCATCGTTCTGATCTTTTGATCACGATTGGTGCGCGTTTTGACGACCGTGTGACGGGCAAACTCGATGCCTTTGCACCTGGCGCCAAGGTGATCCATTTCGATATCGACCCGGCAGAAATCTCCAAGAATCGTCGTGCTGACGTGACCCTGCTCGGCGACCTCAAGCGCACGCTGCCCGCCCTGCGCGAGGCTGTTGTCGAGACGAGGAATGCCGAGCGCATCGCGAATCAGCGCGATTGGCTGACCGACGTCCAGGGCTGGCGCAAGGAGAACCCCTTCCGCTACATGAAGGGCGAAAAGCTGAAGCCCCAGTACATCGTCGAACAGTTCGACCGCGCCCTCAAGGGCAAGGATGCGATCTGGGTGACGGGCGTCGGCCAGCACCAAATGTGGGCCGCCCAATTCCTCTCGATCGATGGTCCGCGCCGCTGGCTGACGTCGGGTGGTCTGGGCACGATGGGCTTTGGCGTCCCCGCCGCCATCGGTGCACAGCAGGGCTGTCCCGACGCCTACGTCGTCAACTTCGATGGCGACGGCTGCTTCCAGATGACCTCGCAAGAGCTCGCGACCGCAATCTGTTACGACGTGCCCGTAATCCACGCCGTGATGAACAACGGCTGGCTTGGGATGGTGCGCCAATGGCAGGAGCTGTTCCACGACGAGCGCTTCTCTGAGACGAATCTGTTCGGCACCATTCCCGACTTCGTCAAGCTCGCCGAGGCCTACGGCTGCCTTGGCTTGCGGGCCGAGACCGAAGCCGAGGTCGATGCCGTGATCGAACAGGCAATTGCCGAGCGGCGTCCGACCGTGATCGATTTCCGGATCGACCACGACGAGAAGGTCTATCCAATGGTGCCTGCAGGCGCTGCGTCCCACGAGATGATCGACCAAGTCTGGGACAATGACTGGGTCGAGGAGGGCGTCTGATGGCAACACCAGGACACCACACACTGAGCGTCTTGGTCGAGAACCGACCAGGCGTATTGTCGCGCGTCTGCGGTCTGTTCTCGCGGCGCGGCTTCAACATTGAGAGCCTTGCCGTCGGACCGACGGAGCGCGTAGATCGATCGGTCATCACGATTCGTGTCGATTGCACACGGCACTCCGTTGAGCAGGTCGTCAAGCAACTGGACAAGCTGATTGACGTGATCGACGTCCTCGAGGTCGAGCCGGATTCGGCGATCGAGCGTGAGCTCCTCCTGATCAAGGTCAAGGCCGAGGCAGAGCACCGGCTCGAGATCATGCGGATGGCTGAGGTCTTCAACGCTCGCGTCGTCGACGCAGGCGCTACGACGCTCCTGCTCGAGTGTGTCGAGCATCCCGACCGCCTCGCCGCGCTCGAGGAATTGCTCTCCCCGTACGAGATTGTCGAGGCCGTCCGCACCGGCCGAGTCGCAATGACCCGTGCCTCAATTGCGAACGAGGCTGCACGACCGAAACTGAATATCCTCGGGTAACTGGGGCCACCAAACCCCAGACCGACGTACATTTCCGCAACGGCGCATTGCGCCGACTGACTTCAAGCGAGAGGGAAGAATCCGCATGGCAACGCTCTATTACGAGTCCGATGGAGATTTCGGAGCACTCAAAGGCAAGCGCATCGTCGTTCTGGGCTACGGCTCGCAGGGCCACGCACATGCACTGAACCTGCGCGAGTCCGGCGCAGACGTAACTGTCGCCGTTCGCCCCAACTCAGAGGGTTGGGCCCGTGCCGAGAGTCATGGCTGGACGCCACAGACGCCTGCTGACGCCTGCAAGGACGCCGACGTCATCGCGATGATGGTCCCCGACCACATCCAGGCCGAGCTGTGGCGCTCGACCGTCAAGGACCTCGTCAAGCCAGGCGCCACGCTGCTCTTTACGCACGGCTTCTGCATTCACTTCGGCCAGATCGAGGCGCCGACCGATGCCAACGTCGTGATGGTCGCCCCGAAGGGCCCTGGCCACCTCGTTCGTCGTCTCTACACCGAGGGTGCTGGCGTGCCAGCCCTGATTGCCATCGAGAACGACGCGACCGGTGATGCCAAGCAGATCGCGATGGCCTGGGCCATCGGCATCGGCTCTGCCCGTGCCGGCGTCATCGAGACAACGTTCCGTGAGGAGACCGAGAGCGACCTCTTCGGTGAGCAGGCAGTCCTCTGCGGTGGCGCAACTGCGCTGATCGAGGCTGGCTTCGAGACGCTGGTCGAGGCGGGCTACGCCCCCGAGATCGCCTACTTCGAGGTACTCCACGAGCTTAAGCTGATCGTCGACCTGCTCTACGAAGGCGGCATGGACTGGATGCGCTATTCCATCTCCGACACCGCTGAGTACGGTGACCTGACACGCGGCCCCCGCGTGATCGGTCCCGAGAGCCGGGCCGCGATGCGCGAGATCCTCGGCGAGATTCAGCGTGGCGAGTTTGCCCGCGAGTTTATTGTCGAGAAGCAGACGGGCGGCACGACGATGCGCATGCTTCGCATGCGCGCCGCCGAAAGCCAGCTCGAAGCGGTTGGCTCCGAGCTTCGCTCGATGATGCCATTTGTGTCCCAGGCCCGTAAGAAGGCTCAAGAGGTCTAAGAGCGACGCGACTCGGGGTACGCTGCGAGGCGTGTCCCGAGTCGCCGTTCGCTCCACTCTGCTCCTGATCGCCTGTGCGATCGTGCTGGTCGCCTGTGGCGGCTCTCAGCAGCCTGCCGCGTCGACGGGCGGCCCGACGCTAGCCAGCGTCGCCGGCACACCAGACGCCTCGACGGTCGTGACACCGAATCTGATCGTCCTCGGTGGTACGGACTTTCCGACGGGCAAGACAATTCGGATCCCGTTTCAGGTCTTTCAGAAAGACGGCAAGCTCCTCAAGCCCGACGACGGCACGGCCGAGCTCTACCTCGGCGCCACGGCGACGTCGGCTGCACTCGGTCCGTATCCGGTCAAGCTGCTCTCCCTCACCGGCAAAGGCGTCACCTTCGATCGAGCCGACGCGGACTCGATCATGGTTGCCGCCGAAGTGCCGCTACCGGCAGCGGGAGCGTGGACGGCCGTTGTCACAATGAAGGTCGCGGGCAAGACCGTTGCGGCCTCGAATCAGTTCAGCGTCTTACCAAAGGAGGCCACGCCAGCCGTTGGTGCAGCTGCCCCGACTGCACGCACACCGACGCTCGAGGATGTCGGTGGAGATGGCACCAAGATCAGCACGGCCCGGCCGCTCGACACGACTCTGCTTAACGATTCGATCCCGGATCTCTTGGCCGCGAAGCGACCCTTTGTCGTTGCCTTCGCCACTCCACGGTTCTGCACGAGTCGCATCTGCGGACCCATCGTCAACATCGTCAAGAACGTGCAGCGTGATCTCCAAGGAACGGAGATGGCGTTCGTCCACGCAGAGATCTTCACCGACCTCGATCCCTCCAAGGGAGCGGCACCCTGGGTGCTGGCTTGGGCGCTACCAACCGAGCCATGGGTCTTCGTTGTCGACGCGCAGGGGGTCATCACCGCGAAGTTCGAGGGCGCGGTCACCCAGAGCGAACTCGAGACTGCGGCGCGCGCAGCCCTTACCGCTTAGGCGATCACAGCCCCAAAAGCTTTGAGTGCACCAAGCGGACTCAGGCGCTGCTGCAGCACCTCGACGACCTCGGCGGAAAGCTCATTCGCCTCTTGGCGACCTTCGCTCGTCAATTCTGTCAACCCAGTGCGATCGCGTCGAGTGATCAGACCGCGCAACTGGAGCGCCAGAGCCAGCTGTTTCGCCTGACTCGACGATGCCGCGATGCGCGCAGCAATTCGAGCCGTGCTGACTGCTCCCTCTTCGTCGAGCAAGATCAGCATCAGATATGCCTCCATCGGACGGAGGCGGTGGGTTCGAGCGACATCCAAGAGTGCTCGGTCGGCAACGCGCACCGACTCGAGGAACGCTGGCAGTGCTGTTGTTGCTTGCTCCGTGGTGCCCATAGGATGAAAACCTTTTCGATGTGACAGTTGACTGGCCGATCGTGGTTCGACCACTGGTGCAATTTATCTTACACTTATTGGAGGTAATCTGCACGGGGACGCCTACGGACATCCACGGGGAATATACACGACACTCCAGCGTACCCAACCACCGTGCTAGAGCGGAAACGTCACCATCGTGGCCGTGAAGGCATGAACATGATTTGTGCCGGCAATTGGCCCCAGCTCGCCCTGGCAAAAACCGCCGGCGAGCGGCACGTTAAGGAGCTCGGCGATGACGCCAGCATCGTGGTGTTGCTGGTCGAACATGTGGCGTCCCCGACCGGTGCACGCAAAGATCAATGCGGCACCGATATTGGGGTTTGCGAGCCCAATCACCCGTCGGAGATCTGCGTCGGCACCAGCGCCATCGCGCACGTGAAACCGAAAGGTCTGCCCCACACGCGGCTCCGCTGCGATCGCGAGGCCACCACTCTCAGCCTCAATACCCAGCAACCCCCTGACCAGAAAATCGCCAACGTCGTAGTCCGGTCGGTTCTCATCAATCACAATTCCTGCCATCAACCCCATACGGGCGAGGTGGAGATCTTCTGGATCAAGCGCGCCCAAGACGGCATGGAGCTGCTCGACCGCCGGCTTGCTCGCCAGCTCCATCACGACATTGCGCTCCGCGGCCGTGACGACGAGATCGCCCCCGATTGGTCGAGCACCCTGCGAGACGATCGTCGCGACGCCTGGCACATCGATCCGGATCCCAATTGCGCCGTCCGTCAGGATGCGCTCTGAGGTAATCAGGCGGGCAGCGCCGGGCGAACTACCGCCGGTAAAACCGCCCACCAGGCTGATGCCACGCACATCCGCTGTCTCGAGAAAGCGCTCGGTTGGTGCCGTAAATGGATCCGCAAAAACGACGACTACACCAGCTCCAGCCGGCAAATCGTTGGCATCTTCCAGCTCGATCACTTCGATCTGGTCAGGTGGGAGCAGGCCGGCCCAGAGGCTAACAGCGGCCTCCTGCTCGGTCTCCTCGCCGACACCAATCACCCCACCAGGAATCACCGCTCCCGCCAGTTCTGCCGTGGGAAAACGATCAATCACGGCGCGACGCACGGCGTCGGCCTCATCGCGAAAATGATCCGAAGCAAGCACCACGACTAACGTTGGTTCGCCCCCGTCGAGCGCCGCTTCGATCTGATCGGCGGCCTGGTTGACGGCCGTCTCGGCGTCGGCGCCGTGGGTGAGATGAGAGGCGTAGCGAAACATGTCACCGAAGTGTTACCGGTTGTCTGCTCCTCTGCGGCCTCGACCCCACTACGCTGCCACTTCACCTTCAAACGAAAGGCCTGCAGTGGCAACTCGCGCCAACATGGAGACCAGCATGGGAACCATCGTCATCGAGCTCTACGCCGATGACGCCCCGAAGACCGTCGAGAACTTCACCAAGCTCGCCGGTGACGGCTTTTACGACGGCCTGATCTTCCACCGCGTCATCCCCGACTTCATGATCCAGGGCGGCTGCCCGGACGGCACGGGCACGGGTGGCCCAGGCTACAAGTTCGAGGACGAGCAGAACTCCCACGACGTCGACCGCGGCAAGCTCGCAATGGCGAACGCTGGACCAAACACCAATGGCTCGCAGTTCTTCATCGTGACGGCCCCCGACTGCAACTGGTTGAAGGGCAAGCACACCGTCTTTGGCAACGTCATTGAGGGTCTCGACATTGCTGACGCGATCTCCGCTGTCGACCGTGATGGTCGCGACATGCCGAGCGAGCCGATCACCATGACGGTCACGATCGTCGAGGACTAGAACGGCACGGAGAACGGCACGGGCGTCGCTGGCTACCAGCCGGCGACGCCCAGTACGTCTCGCGCCACCTGCGCGGGAGACTGGTCATCGACGTCGATGACAGCATCGGCTCGTGCCTCCGCCCCCTCCGCGTCGTACGCGTCGAGGAACGCAGAGTGCTCTGTCAACTGAACACCATTGTCACGCAGGCGAATCCGCTGCTCGAGGACGCCCTGGTCGACTGACAGTTCGACCACGGTCGTCTCACAGCCATGGAGCGCTCCGCGCACAGCAGCGATTTCCGAAGGATCACTGAGCATGCGTGCCAACGCGATGTGTTCGATACCCGCGGCATGAAAGGTCTGCCAGACAGCGGCAAGATTGGCGACCAACAGTTCGTGCACGGTTGCCGTCGAGGCCGGTGCAGGTGTCGCCCACGCCAGCCAGTCGAGATCGACGATCGCATTCGGGGTCCCGGCTTGATCGAGGATCGCCTCGATCTCGTGCAACGTCGTGGTCTTGCCAGAGCCGACAGGACCGATCACTAAGAGTGCGCGTGCCATTCGCCCAGCCTACCGATCGATCGCCAGCAACTCGCGCAGGTTCGCCTCGACCTGAGGCAGGTAGCCCGGATCGGTTGCCATCAACCCCATGTGCCCATCGATCGATTCGATCACACGCAGCTCGCCGTGCGGCACCATCGCGATCTCGTCGGCCACGTCCCGTGGTGGGAAGAACATGTCTTCACTAATCGGCATCGCAAACACAGTGGCGGTGATGCGCCCGAGCGCAGCCTGCAGATCACCATCGGTGTTGCGCGCTACATCCGAGCGCTGCCACTTCCACGCCATTGAGAGCAGGGAGTTGGGGTCGAGCGGCTCGTGGTAGCCCTCGGTAAATTCGCGTTGAAAGTCTTCGAGCGTCGCAAAGTCGCCCGTGCGACGCCAATGTTCCTGCTTGAACCACTCCGTCGACCAGCCCATCACGGCCGCGAAGCGCCCGTGGAGACGGAGGCCGGCGACCACCTCCGAGGGGTCCTCGTAGGCCCCGTTGTTCCAACCGGGATCGTGCGTGATCGCGTCAATCAGGTTCTGGGTATAGAGGAAGTCGTGTGGCGTGTTCTGCGCCGTGCCCGCGATCGGAGCGGCTCGAAGCACCATCTCTGGAAAGCGCACGGCCCACTCCCAGACCTGCTGTGCCCCCATCGAACCACCAACCACGAGGGCGAGGGTCTCGATTCCAAACAACTCGCGCACCAGCCGCTCCTGCGCACGCACGTCATCGCTGATGCGCACCTTGGGAAAGTTTGGTCCAGCGTGCGCGCCCTCGACGTTGTGGGGCGACGACGAGAGTCCGTTACCGATCTGATTGACGATGATGATGAAGTACCGATTCGGATCGAGCACGCGCTCGGGGCCGACGTAGACCCGCTGCATCACCTCATGCGTGCCCGAGTACCAGGTAGGTATCAGAATCGCGTTATCGCGCGCCTCGTTGAGCGTGCCAAC
>CAXNNM010000041.1:0-7304 GCA_964203735.1 Gaiellales bacterium
GCCGCGGCCAGCACGAGCTCGCCTCCCGCTACGAGGCTCTCTTTGTTGGCGAGCGCGAGATCAAGGCCGGCGTTCAGCGTCGCCAGGCTCGCCTCGAGCCCTGCCGCACCCACCACGGCATTGAGGACGAGGTCGGCACCACTCTCGGTAACGAGTGCGGCGAGCGCGCCTGGTCCACTCTGAACAGGCCGACCAAGCTCGGCGGCAGCCTGCGCCGCCGCGGCGGGGTCGGTGAGTGCCAGGTGCTCGGCTCCCGTCGCCCGTGCCGCCGCCACGAGGCCCGCAACATTCGAACCAGCAGCAAGCGCGACGACCTCAAGTTCCGCCTGCGCGGCCGCAACCTCCAACGCCTGCGTGCCAATCGAACCGGTCGCTCCAAGGATGGCGAGGCGTTTCATCTCTTCACATGGTGCCAGTCGTTTAGGCAGACCAGTCACATAAACGCGTGAGCGGTGTTACTTCGGGGCGATCAGGGGCCGCTCGTGATGGGGGGAGGACACCACAACCGCGCGGATGTCATGTCCTCCCTGCCACCACGCACCGATCCCCCATCACGCCACTGCAGGGAGGACATGACATCCGCGCGGTTGTGGTGTCCTCCCTAGAGATACGTAATCGCCCACAGCGCACACAGCGCCACGGGTGCCGTGATCAACATCGCGTCGATCCGGTCGAGGACGCCGCCGTGGCCCGCGAGCAGCGTGCCCGAATCCTTGACGCCGAGGTCGCGCTTCACGAACGACTCCAGCAGGTCGCCAAACGGGCCGACGACCGCGACGACAAAACCGAGGATCAGGGCGTCGACGGTGCCAACGATGTCCTGACCGTAGAGCACCCACCAGACAATCGCCGTGCCGACAATGATCCCAGCGACAAAGCCTTCGACAGACTTGCCGGGCGAAATTGCTGGTGCCAGTTTCCGACGGCCGATCATCCGACCAATCGCGTAGGCGCCGATATCCGAGCCCCAGGTACCGAGCAACACAGCCAGCACGAGGGTGAAGGACGAATCGCGCAAGACGACGACTGCGCCGAGCCCAATACCAACCCAGACGACACCAAAGACGGTCACAGCCATGCTCGTCAATGACGAGTAATCCCCGTGCGGCGAGGCAGCCGCCAGGATGAAGGTCAGCAGTACGACCGGGGCGAGCACCAGCAGCATCCCCACCACACCATGAAATTCGGCAGCTAAGACAACTGCGACTGCACCAACATAGCCAGCGATCATGACGGGGCGCTGCTCGCGCGCCATCGTCCACAACTCATGCAGCGCCAGCACAGCGACAACTACGGCAAGACCAACGAGCCACCAGCTGCCAAGCCAGAGCACGAGCAGCGCCAAGGGGAGCAGAATCGCGGCAACCAGCACACGGCTCGTCAAGTTACCCACTCGGCACCTCTACCGACTGCACGAGCGTCATCGACCGCCGAATCGGCGGCCGCGCGTCGCGTACTCGCTGACGGCCTGCTGCAGCGCCTCGGGGCCAAAGTCGGGCCAGAGCGTGTCCGGGAAGGCGTACTCCGCGTAGGCGGCGTGCCAGAGCAGAAAGTTCGAGACCCGCTGCTCGCCTGAGGTGCGGATCACGAGATCGGGATCGGGCAGCTCGGAGGCGGCGAGGCGCACGCGAATCGCGTTCTCGTCGATCTCGTCGGGGCGTAGACCGTCCTCGACAATGCGGCGACAGGCATCGATAATCTCGGCGCGCCCACCGTAGTCGAAGGCGACGAACAAATCGAGCCGTTCGTTGTCCTTGGTGCGGACCTCCATGTCGTCCATCAGTGTGCGAATCCGTTGCGAGACACGGTCGCGACGACCGATAAAGCGAATCCTCACACCCTGCCGATGAAGATCCATAAACTCGCGCTCGATCGTGCGCGCGAACAGGTCCATCAGACCGTTGACCTCGTCCTCGGGGCGCGTCCAATTCTCGGTCGAGAAGGCGTAGACCACGAGCGAGCGAATGCCGAGGTCGGGGGCGGCCTCTACCGTGCGTCGCAAGGCACGCACACCCGCGTGATGCCCACTCAGCGTTGGCAGGCCTCGCAGCTTGGCCCAGCGTGCATTGCCATCCATGATGATCGCGACGGAAGTCGCGGTGGACGGCACGAGACGACCCGTCTCGGGGCGGCGGATACTGCGGATGCGATCGAGAATGGCCACGGCGCTAAAGACGCAGGTACGAACCTGCACGCGAATCGTACCGGCTACGCGTGACGCGCGGCGGACTCAGACTTCCATAACGTCAGCTTCGCGCTGCTTCAATGCAGTGTCGATCTGACCAACGTGCTCATCCGTGAGCTTCTGTACGCGCTCTTCCGCACGATGAATATCGTCCTTGCCGACTTCGGCTTCGAGGGCGTGAAGGTCGGCCATCACATCGCGACGGATGTTGCGGATTGCGATCTTGCCTTCCTCAGCAAGCCCACGCACGATCTTGACGAGCTCCTTGCGGCGCTCCTCTGTCAGCTGTGGAATCGAGAGGCGGATGACCTTGCCATCGTTGCTCGGATTGATACCCAAGTCACTCTCGAGGATTGCCTTCTCGATGTCCTTGAGGGCGTTGACGTCGTACGGTGCGATCAGGAGCGAACGGGGATCGGGCGACTGCACGCCGGCGAGCTGGTTGAGTGGCGTCGGCGTGCCGTAGTACTCGACGACGATGCGCTCGAGCAGCTGCGGCGCCGCACGACCGGTGCGCACGGTCTGAAACTCGTGACGCGTCGCCTCAACGGACTTCGTCATCCGTTCCTTTGCATCATTGACTAGATCGTCGACCACAATTGCCTCCTTGGTACCTGCAGAGTGTGCCACACCGGGTCAGATCTCTTCGTCCACTCGGACTCGCACACCCCACACCACCCGCGATCAAACGACAACCGCTGAACGGAACTCCGATGCGACGAAGGGGTCAGACCCTTTCGTCGCATCTACGTGAAGGCGCGTAAAGATTCGAGCGGTGTTGGGTGGTCATGCGACGAAAGGGTCTGACCCCTTAGTCGCATCTACACGGACTGCGGATCGACGTCGACAACGACGCGGGCATCGGCTGCACGGAGCGACGTATGGCGATCGGCCAAGACTGCGTGGATCGCCCGGGCGGCATGTTCGGCGCGCTGGGTGCGGAGCAACAGGTGCGCGCGATGGCGGTCCCGCAGGCGAATCAGTGGCGCCGGACCCAACACGTCGTCGTCGGGCACCATCACCGCCAAGGCATCGGCGAGACCGTCGAGGAAGACCATCGGAGCATCGGCGATGGGCGCATCGACCACGACCCGCACGAGGCGGCTGAAGGGTGGATAGCGCAGGGCCTCGCGCCGTACGAGCTCGCCGTCCAGAAACTCGTCGACTGCATGGCGCGCAGCGAGCCGAACGACACGCTGTGCCGGGTCCCAGGTCTGGAGGATCACACGCCCACCCGAACCCTCGCGACCAGCACGGCCTGCGAGCTGTGCGAGCAGTGCAAACGAGCGCTCCTCCGCGCGGAAGTCGGGCATCGCCAGCCCGAGATCGGCGTCGATCACCGCCGCCAGGCGCACATCCGGAAAGTCGTGGCCCTTAGCCACGATCTGGGTGCCGACCAGCACGGCTCGATCGGTGGCAGCGAACGTCGTCAAAACCTCCTCGAGCGCCCCCACCCGCGCAGCGACATCGCCATCGAGTCGCAGCACGGTGAGTCCAGCAAAGCGATCTGCAATCTCGCTCTCGAGTCGCTCGGTCCCCGCCCCGATGCGGGTGATATCGACGGCACCACAGCCAGGGCAGCGCGTCGGCGAAGGCTCGCTGTGCGCGCAGTGGTGACAGACGAGGCGCGGCGGGTGCTGATGCAACACCAACGAGACGTCGCACGAGGGGCACCCAAAGCCGCGACCGCAGGCTCGACAGTGGAGTGCGAGTGCGGCGCCACGCCGATTGAGCAGGATCATCGCGCGACCGCCGTCACGCTCGATCTCGCCGAGTGCGCTCGCGAGTGTCCTCGACAGCGGATAGTGCCCGTCGCGCGAAAGATCGACGATTTCGACGGGCGGCAACTTGCCCCCGACCCGCGTGGGCAGCTTGATGTGTTCGAGTGCCCGCCACGCCTCCGGGCGCGGAGTCGCCGAGGCGAAGACGACGGCGGCCTTGGCTGCGCGTGCGCGCATCAGTGCGACGGTGCGAGCATCGTAGCGTGGGTCGGATTCTTGCTTGTACGCAATCTCGTGTTCCTCGTCGACGACGATCAGGCCGAGGTCGCACATCGGGGCAAGGATCGCGGACCGCGCGCCCACGAGCACGCGCGCCTCGCCCGACTCGAGCCGCTGCCAGACGCGTGCGCGCTCGCCCTGTGCGAGGCCAGAGTGCAGCACCTCGACGAGGCTGCCAAAGCGGCGTCGCACCCGCGCGGCGGTCTGTGGCGCCAACGAGATCTCGGGGACGAGGATGATCACGCCCCGTCCCTGCGCAAGCGCGTGTGCTGCTGCGCGTAGGAATACCTCGGTCTTGCCCGAGCCGGTGACGCCGTGCAGCAGCAGCTCGCGGCTCCCCTCTCCACTGCCGTCGACAGCCTGCTCGAGCCGCAGGATCGCCGCCGCCTGATCCTCGTTTGGCTCGAGCGACGATTCGAGCTGTGACTTGGGCGCGTCGATCTCAACGAGCCGCCCATCGGCCAACAACTTGCGCACCGCGCCGGGGGTGGAACCAGAACGAGCCGCGATATCGCTGAGTGGGCCAGACGCATCGGTCGCAGCTGCCAGGATCGCGGCCTGTCGAACCCCCTTGACGACGGCATCGGGAGCAGCAGCCAGCCACGGGTCCGGCGGCGGCGCGTTGCCCGTGGGTGGCAGCACGAGCTTGAGCGCACGCGCAGGCGGCGTGGCGTAACGATCGGCAATCCGCAGTGCAAGCTCGACGAGCTCGGGCGGTACACGCCCACCCGTATCCACCACTGGCTTGAGCGTGATGCCGGCAGGAATATCGTCGTCCGTGGCTTCTCGCACCACGACACCACGTTCCTGACGGCGGCCGAGCGGGATCTCCACAACGGCGCCAACCGGCAGCGCACCGGCGTACGTCAGTGGCCCCTTCAGTCCGCGCGTCGTAACGAGCGGGATGACAACGACTGCACTAGAGCGCAGCGAGGAGCTCGTCGACCCGATCGGTCCGTTCCCACGTAAATTCGTCTCGTCCGAAGTGGCCATAGGCAGCACTGGGACGATAGACCGGGCGTCGCAGGTCGAGCTGCTCGAGGATTGCGGCGGGCCGCAGATCGAACACCTTCTCGACTGCCTTGACGATCTTGTCCTCGTCAACGGTCGCCGTACCAAACGTCTCGACCATAATCGACACGGGGTGTGCAACGCCGATCGCGTAGGCAACTTGGACCTCGCAGCGGGCGGCGAGGCCGGCAGCGACGACATTCTTGGCGACCCAACGGGCGGCGTAGGCAGCCGAGCGGTCGACCTTCGAGGGGTCCTTGCCGGAGAACGCACCGCCACCGTGGCGGGCCATGCCGCCGTAGGTATCGACGATGATCTTGCGTCCGGTCAGGCCGGCGTCACCCATCGGTCCGCCGATCACGAAGCGACCCGTCGGATTGACGAGCAGCAGATCGGAGTCCGCGCTGAATAGCGAGGGATCACAGATGTCGGCGGGCAGGAGACCCTGCACAACGTGCTTGGCCAGATCGGCCTTGATCTGAGCCTGCTCGACGGCTTCGGAGTGCTGCGTGGAAATCAGCACGCGCTCGATGCCGACAGGGCGCAGATAGCCACCATCTTCGGCGTACTGCACCGTCACCTGCGTCTTGCCGTCTGGGCGCAGGTAGTCAAGCGTGCCGTCCTTGCGGACCGCGGCGAGACGACGGGCAAGCTGGTGAGCAAGCGTAATCGGAAGCGGCATCAACTCGGGCGTCTCGGTGCACGCGTAGCCGAACATCATGCCCTGATCACCCGCGCCGACCTCGTCGGCATTGCTGCCGTCGACGCCTTGAGCGATGTCGGGCGACTGACGATCGAGCGTCACCATCACGCTGCAGGTATTGCAATCGAAGCCCTTGAGGGCGTCGTCGTAGCCGATGTCGCGCACGGTGCCGCGCACGAGATCGGGGATATCGATACGCGCGTTTGTCGTAATCTCGCCGGCGACGATGACGACGCCGGTCGTGATCAGCGTCTCACAGGCGACGCGCGACAGCGGATCCTGCGCGAGCACGGCGTCGAGCACCGTGTCGGAGATCTGGTCGGCGATCTTGTCGGGGTGCCCCTCGGTGACGGACTCCGAGGTAAACAGCATCGAATGTTCTTGCGCCACGTTGCGCTCCTTAACAGCCGAATCGTGAAGATGCGGCGGATTATCACGCAAATGCTAACGCGCGACGCCCCGGAGCGTCGCACCCTCGGCTAACTATGAGGTTCTTGCTAGCCGATCGAGATAAACAACGTGGCCGCACCGGGCGTACCCCAGGCAACAACACCGTTGATTGCGCGAGCCGCCGGGGGAATCTTCTCGCCCTTTGCGGTCGCCATTGCGCGCAGCTGTGCGGCATTGATGTAGGCCAGCCCAGTGACGTTCTGTGGCAGGCCTGCCTGATCGATAATCGCTTGGTAGCCAGCGCTGCTGGTGATCGATGCGGACGGTGTTGCGGCGAGTTGCGGCGCAGTACCGACGGCGACGATCGAGCCGCCCGGCTGGACCGTGACAGCAAGCTTGTTGAGGTCCGGAGCGGGCTTCGTCGTCGCTTGATCTAGGAGCCCCGTGCCGAGCTGTTTCGCCTGAGTGAGCGCCTTGCCAAGCGTCGCGGCGGCCGCGGTCGGATCCTGCGGTGCAAGCAGCAGAGCACCGGCTGGATTGTCTCCGCCGAGCGCCACGACAGCGTGCTCGCCCGACAGCGCCGGAATCAGACCGTCTCGGAGCGAGACGCCCGTCAACTTCTCAACCATGCTGATCTGCTCGGCAACCTCAGGCGATTGCGCAGCGGCAACGTCGAGCGCCGCGAGCAACGAAGGGCCGAGGTCGCGGAAGGCGCCAAAGCCGATGGCGTCGACCGGAATCTGGTTGGTGATCGTTGGGGCGTAGGCGGTGGGGATGCGCGCGCCGAGCTTGTTGAGCGCAGCCTCGTCGGCGTCGCCCGCGGCGACAACGCGTAGGCCGCTCTGCTCGGCAACGACTGCGAGCCCAAGGCCACGCACGTTCTGCAACGTCGCCGAAAGCTGAGCCAAGGCCTGCGTCGGATCGGGCATACCGTTCGCACTCGACTTTGGCAGCAAACCACTGGCGAGCTCTACGAGACCGGCAATGCGAGCCGGTGCGAGGTACGCAACGGCGA
>CAXNNM010000042.1:0-7241 GCA_964203735.1 Gaiellales bacterium
GTCGCTGTACCGCATGCTTCCCTAACCGCTTTCCGGTGGTTATGGCGAGGGGGATCCACCTCTTCCCTTTTCGAACAGAGTCGTTAAGCCCCTCAGCGCCGATGGTACTTGGTGGGAAACTGCCCGGGAGAGTAGGACGCCGCCGGAATATTTATTGAGAAAGCCACTCCGCAAGGGGTGGCTTTCTTGCGTTCTGGCCCGCGTCGTTTCTTCAGCAGCAGTCGCCAATCCGTGTGGTGGTGCTGCGAGTAGTGAGGAGACTAGGACGGGTTGAGCGTGGGCTGGATCGGCGTCAGCATAGGCGGCTGGCCATTGTTCAATTGGGTAAAGACCGTCACCCAGTCGGTCAGGGCGGTTGGCGTTCCCAGTCCACTCGTCATGTCGAAGCCTGGCGCGGCTGTGCAGCATTGGCCATTACCGAAGAGGTCGTTCGAACCAGTCGTGATGTCATTGGTCACGAGCGCTGACGGGGAGCTATATAGGTACTGACTAATTGGTCCCAGCGCATTCGTCATACCGCCGCTGGCAACCATCGACGCATTCATGCGGAGTGTTGCGGCAGCAAGCGTTGGAGAACTCGCACTGGTTCCCATAAAGACGGTTAGTTGGCCACCCATCGCCATCAGGTAGCCCGGAGGTCCAGCCAAAAGACTGACGTCGGGTACGAGCCGCATGCTGGTACTAATCGGTGCCATCGCGGCTTGCTGCCACGCATTCTGGGAATAGATCTGACTCATACCACCACCCGTGGCGGCACCTGTGCAGGGCCACATCGCACTGGAGCCGAGTGGTTGCAGCCAGACCGACTCGCCTGCACGAGTCGGACCCGCCGGCCACATCGTGCCGCCCACAGCTGTCACGCTCGGGATCGAGGCCGGCCAGGAGGCCTCGGCATCGCCCCCGTCGTTGCTTAGACATCCCGCCGGGGGCGCGGTCTGGGCGCCAAATGATCCCCAGTCGCCTGCAGCGACGAAAATGCTGGTGTTGGTGGCAACCTGGTTGAACGCATCGGTAATCGTCTGAATCGCTGCGAGAGGCGTTGTTGGCGTGCCAGCAACGCTGATCGCGGCCTCGCTATACAGTTGCTGTTCAGGCATGCCGTAGCTGGCGGTAACGGCCTCGAGGTTCGGCAGCGCAAGTGCCGCATCCATCGCCTCCTGCCAGCCAGCGAGGGTGTTTGGAGCATTGATCACCACGATCGTGGTGTTGGCGGGTGCGAGAGCGGCCACCCACTGGGTATCAAACGTCAACTCGTCGCCAACGATGGCCTCTGCACCAGGCAGGTTGATCAGCTGCAGGTCGATCGTGTTCTTGCCGGGGCTGGTGTTGCAGGCCGTCAGGGTGGCATTGACATCGCCGACATCCGGCACCATGCCCATACCAATGATTGCGATCGTTTGGGCTGGATACGTGGCGGCCTGACCGAGGCTGTTGAAGCCATATTGCGTTGCGACGCCCAGGGGTGTTGGTATGCCATCGCCGGACGTCACCGCGGCACAATTCGCCGGCCAGGGGGCTGCTGGACTGACCGGAGTCGAGGGGGCGGAAGCCGTCGTCTGCCCGTTGGCGGTGACGCTGACGATGATCGTGTAGTTGGTGCCGTTGGTCAGGCCAGTGATGACACACTGGTTTGCCGTCGCGGGAGCCGTGCACGATGAGCCCCCTGGGTTCGCCACTGCGCGGAATGCACCCGCGCTGACCGGTGTCCACTGGGCGATAATCGACGCGTTGCCATAGATGCCCCAGACATCAGAGGGTGCGGTTGGCTTGCCTGTCGGTACGGTTGGCGTGGCGGGCGCGGAGGGACGCATCGGAACGCGCGGCCCGGGCGTCGCGCCTGGGTTGATGGGAGTCGTGGCGGCTCGGTGTGGCGGAACGATCGCGTGATCAAGTCCAAACACGTAGTTGACGTAGGGCCGTAGCGCCCTCGGAACGCGTGGAGGCTGCGAGGAACCGCGATAGACGTAGCCGTACTTCGTGCGGTAGCGACCGATCTGTCCGAGTCGGAAGAGGCGCTCCGCGGCATCGGCTCGGCCACGGATGCGAAGGTGGGTTCGTGAGGTTCCAAGCCGCGTGGTAAAGCCATGAGACTTTGCCCACCGCCGAACGATCCGAACATGTGCGTCGCTTGCACCAAAGCGCTGCGAGACCTGGGCAGGCGTAAGTCGAACACCGACAAAGCCAGGCCTGTGAAGGCGTTCGAGGTATCGCGTCAGAGCGGCGCTGCGCGTGTGCAAATCGAGGTAGAGCGTCGTGCGAGCTCCATTCGAAACGGGGCCGACGAGTTCGGAGCCATAACTCGTGTGGTCACGCCATGCGCTACCACCAGCAACCCCCTCAGCACCCAGGGCGGTCGCTGGACCGACGAATGCGAGCAACACGATCAGGCCGGTGACAGTTCGCCGCATCGCTTGAGTTTACAGACAGGCAGGGCTGACTCAAGGTCGCTGGAACGCCGTTGTGGCTCCGGTCACACCCGCTCCAACGACTACACCAGAGGTCGTCGCCGTTCTGCGCGGCGCCTTGGCTAGTGACTGGTGAGCTCGATCGGTGGTCCGGCGTCGCCCAAGAGCGGCGCGTTATACGCCAGGACCCGCCAGATTGGTCCCGCGGCCGATTCGCGCCGGCGTAGGTAGGTGGCGTGGCCGTGGCTGATGCGACCAAGGTGGACGCGTTGCTGCTCGGCAGTTAGTCCAATGATGCGGCCCGTTACGGCACCGATTAGGCCCCCGTGAGCCACGATTACGAGCAGATCCGACTCGGAGAGGCCCTCGGAGTGGCGGTTGAGGGCTCTGGTTCCGCGTTCGGCCACATCGGCGTAGGTTTCGCCGTCGGTCCAGCCCGTGCCGCCTTCGTCGTGGCGAAGCGCCCCCTCAGGGTCGCGGGCGGCGGCCTCGTCGTGGGTCAGGCCAGCCCAGCTGCCGACGTCGATCTCGCGGAGGTCGGCGTCGGTGGTGATCGGCAGACCAAGTAGTTCGGCCAGGGGTCGAATTGTCTGTTGGGTGCGCACCAGATCGGACGTGACGATGTGGGTTGGCTGCTGTTTGGCAAGGGGCTTGACGAGCCTATCGGCCTGTTCGAAGCCCAGGGCGTTCAGTGGCACGTCGGAGTGACCCTGCCAACGAGCCTCGCGGCTCCAATCGGTCTCGCCATGTCGAACCATGATCACGCGTGCCATAGGCACAGGGTACGCGCTCGGTTCCCTGCGCACCCGGTACCCTTTCCGTATGGATCTCGGACTGACAGGGCGCGCCGTACTGATTACGGGCGGCAGCCAAGGCATTGGGCGTGCGACGGCGGAGGTGCTCGCTCGTGAGGGCGCACGCGTAGCGGTCGCAGCGCGCAGCCAAGATGCACTCGACGAGACGGTTGCCTTGCTGGAGAGTGCGGGGGCTGCGGACGCCTTTGGCATTCAGGCCGACCTTGCACTCCCAGGTGGGCCAGAATGGGCCGTCTCGAAGGCCTGTTCGCGTTTTGGTGCGCTTGACGTGCTCGTCGCGAACGTTGGCTTCGCCGTCGCACGAAAGCTCGATGACGTGACGGACGCCGAGTGGGAAGAGTCGTTCCAACTGAACCTGATGAGCCATATCCGCGCCGTCCGCGCTGCGCTGCCTCACCTGCGCCAGAGTGATCAGGCGCGCGTCGTCCTCGTCTCGTCGACGGCCGGTAAGCGCCCGTCGGGTGGCATGCCGGACTACAGCGTGATGAAGGCTGCGCTGCTGTCGTATTCGAAACTTGTTGCGGATCTCGAGGCGAAGAATGGCGTGCTCGTCAACGCCATCTGCCCGGGGCCGACCGGAACGCCCGCGTGGCTTGCCGAGGGTGGTCTGGCGGATCAGACCCGCGGCGAAGGCACGCGCGAGGACGCGCTTGCGAAGGCGGGGGCGGGACGCCCGATCGGTCGCATGGCCGAGCCGGCAGAGATCGCGGACATCATCGCGGTGCTGTGCTCGGCGCGAGCCTCGTACGTGACGGGCTCCGCATGGGGCGTCGACGGTGGCACCGTCCCCGTAATCATCTGACCCAGCCGCCCGACTCTAGTGCGTGGACTACGCTGTCGGTGTGAACGAACCCTCTGCTGCTGATCGAGACGAGGCACTGGCCGGTCCAGTCGCGCAAGGCTTCGCCGAGCGCATGGCCGCCGCCGAAGCCGTGCGGCTGGTTCCGTGGGCGACACGCTCGCAGGATTCGCTTGGACGCTCACAGGTCGAGGCGGATTGTCTTCTGCGCACGCCGTTTCAGCGCGACCGCGACCGCATCGTGCACTCCAAGGCATTTCGCCGACTGAAGCACAAGACACAGGTCTTTATCGCGCCCGAGGGCGACCATTTCCGTACCCGCCTCACCCACACACTTGAGGTGACGGGCATTGCCCGTGCCGTGGCGCGCGCGCTGGGTCTCAACGAAGACCTGACCGAGGCAATCGCGCTCGGCCACGATCTTGGGCATCCACCGTTTGGGCATACCGGCGAGGAGGCGCTGTCCGACATTCTCGAGGAGCGCACCGGGCGGCGCTTTCATCACAACGAGCACTCGCTGCGCATCGTCGAGCACCTCGAACGTGGTGGGCGTGGTCTCAACCTGACGGACGAGGTGCGCGACGGGATCCTCAACCACACCGGCGCCACGGCGCCCCGGACTCCTGAGGCTCGGATCGTCAAGCTCGTCGATCGCTTTGGCTACATCAACCACGACATCGACGATGCCGTGCGGGCTGGCGTGCTCGATCCGGCGCGATTGCCTACTGCTGCCACCGCTCTGCTCGGTACGACGGCCGCGCGGCGCATCGATGCGCTCGTGCACGACCTCGTTGAGCGCTCGGCGGTCGTGGAAGACATCGAGCAGACGGCGCCCTACGCCGAGGCTCTCCTCGAGTTGCGTCGCTTCATGTTCGACGAGGTGTACCTGCGACCAGCCACCGAGACTGAGCGTGGCCGGATTCGTAACGTCGTGCAGTCACTCTTCGTCTGGTTCTTTGAACACCCGGAAGAGGTGCCGATCTCTGAGGACTCGTTCGAGACGCGGGTTTTGGACCATGTGGCAGGCATGACGGATCGTTACGCCCTGCGCGCCTATCGCGCGCGGTTCGAGCCGGACGCCTGGCGCTTCTAGGGGGCTGGCGTGGCGGGACGGATCAATCGGGCAACAGTCGAGCGAGTGCGCGAGCGCGCCGACCTCGTCGAACTCGTCTCCGCGCGAACCGGTCAGGTACGTCAAGTCGGTCCACGCGCGATGGCGCGCTGCCCATTCCACGACGAGAAGACCGCGAGCTTCTCGATCGAGCCGGCCCAAAAGCTGTACCACTGCTTCGGCTGTGGTGTCAGTGGCGACGTCTTCAAGTTTGTGATGGAGCTCGAGGCCTGTGAGTTCCCGGAGGCCGTAGAACGACTCGCCGAGCGTTATGGCGTGCCGATTGAGTACGAGGAGCTATCGCACAAGGAAGCGGAAGAGCTCGATCGTGAAAAGAAGATTGAGCGCCTGCTTGAGGAGACGTGCGCCTACTACGAGCGCGTGCTCGTCGATAGCCCCGAGGCTGAGGTCGCACGTGCGTATCTCGCCGAGCGCAAGCTGGGCCCCGAGCTGATCAAGCACTGGCGGATCGGGTTCGCCCCCGATGCCTGGGATCGCGTCGTCAACGGTGCGCTGAAGAAGGGCTACACGCCTGCTGATCTACTTGCCGCTGGAGTTGCCAGCGAGGGGCGACAAGGTCCGATCGATCGCCTTCGTGGCCGGATCGTCTTCCCCCTCTTTGACGGTCGCGGACGAGTGCGGGGCTTCGCCGGTCGAGTGCTGCCTGGTGTCGAAGGGCCGAAGTACATCAACTCGCCCGAGGGGCCGTACTTCCACAAGGGCAAGTTGCTCTACGGCCTGCACCACGCACGGGGACCAATCGCGAAGGCTGGTCGCGCCGTGATTGTCGAGGGCTACACCGACGTGATCGCACTGCACGAGGTTGGGGTGCAAGAGGCCGTCGCCTCGATGGGCACGAGTTTGACCGAAGAACAACTGACCGAGCTACGCCGGCTGGCAGCCACCCTCGTCTTGGCCTTCGACGCCGATCAGGCTGGACAGGATGCTGCGCTGCGCGGCATGCGCCTTGCCGAGCAGAAGGGCTTCGAGGTGCGCATCGTGCCGCTCCCTGCCGGGCAAGACCCAGCCGAGATCGCAGCGCGTGGCAAGGAGGCTGTCGAGGCAGCGCTCGCCGGCAGCGTGTCGGTGCTGGCGTTCCTCGTCAATCGGGCCTTAGATCAGCGCGAGCAGGAGGGAGTCGATGCCGTCTACGCACAGGTGCGCAGCATTCTCTCGAGCGCGCCACCCACGCCGGATCGGGCGCGCCAGGTGCGGCGCGTTGCTGACGTGTTGCGGCTCGATAAAGAGTTGGAGTCGCGCCTCACGCGAGGTGCTCGAGTGGGCGTTCCCGTCAGCGAAGATGGCGCCATCAACCGCGCGCGCAAACGCCTCGATCAGCGCACCCGCATCGAGCGCGAGTTTCTGGCCGCCTGTCTGGCACTTCCTGCCGATGCACCGACGGCGCTCGACCTGACGGCCGACGCCCTCGTCGAGCCGGTGCACCTCACGCTCGTACCGTGGGTGCGCGAGCGTGTGGCTGGAAACGCAGCCGAGGCACCTGCGGGCGCAGAGGACGTCGTCGCGGAGTTGTACGCGCTGTCGGCACGTTTTGATCCTGCCGCGGGCGATGTCCCGGATCTCGAGGCCGCGCAGGCGGCATTGCAGGAACTGATGCTGCAAATTCAGTTGCGGGCAGCCGACGATGAGATCGGGCCGCTCCGGGGACGGGTCGAGGACGGATCCGCGTCGGCAGACGAGTTGCGACGCCTCGCTGTGTTGCAGCGCGAGGTCGAGAGTCTGCGTGCCGAGTTGCGCAACTCGAGCTTCGATAGCTGAGCCTGTTACAGGCACGGCGGTCTGGCAGCCACGGTTATACTCCCTCCGCGTTCCTCGGTAGCTCAATGGCAGAGCATCCGACTGTTAATCGGAGGGTTGTAGGTTCGAGTCCTACCCGAGGAGTGCATTGCGTGAGGAAGAGCACCATTTCGGGATCACCGCTCGGCTGAGTGATACCCTCGGTGCATGACTGAATCGCCCGCACGAGCACGCCGCCACTCCCTGCACCTCCTAGTGGTTGGTGCCGCGTTCATCGCGCTGCTGGCCGCGCCGGTATTCGCAAACGCAGCGGTTGGCTCGGTGACGGAGTTCTCGAATGGCATCACGGCGAACTC
>CAXNNM010000043.1:0-7129 GCA_964203735.1 Gaiellales bacterium
GCCACCCCGATCAGCATCCTTGATGCCGACTACGCCTGGCGGATCGAGGCAACACGCGCCCAGTGGGCCGAGGCGCTCGTGGCGCTGCTCGCCGAGGTCACGTACCCGAACTTCAAGAACGCAATCCTCGACAGCGATCATCACGACGCCTACCTCGGCGTCTGGCGCCAACTACTCGTGCTCGACGACCGCTGACGCGATCAGCTTCCTATTGGGGTCAGACCCTTTTAGGAAGTCGGATCACCTAACCACGCAATCGAGCGGCCGCTAACTTCCTAAAAGGGTCTGACCCCAATAGGAAGCTGATCACCTAACCAAGCAACCGAGCGGCCGCTAACTTCCTAAAAGGGTCTGACCCCAATAGGAAGCTGATCGCCTAGAAGATCGGGATGCGCCGCATGACCGCTGTGGTCAAGGCGGTGCGGATGCGCTCGTCTGGGATGCGCTCGAGGGCGTCCTCGAGGAAACCCTCGACGATCATGCGCTCGGCCTCGACCGCGGGGATGCCGCGGCTCATCAGATAAAACTTGAGCATCGGATCGACAGGCCCAGCCGTCGCACCGTGGGTGCAGCGGACATCGTTCGTGTCGATCTCGAGTCCAGGAATGCTGTCGGCGCGCGCCTTCGGCGAGAGCAGCAGATTGCGGTTCTCTTGGTAGGCGTCGGTGCCGTGCGCACCCTCAGCGACACGAATCACACCGCGCCAGACCGACCGCGCGTTGTCGAGCAAAACGCCCTTGAAAGCCAGATCGGAGACTGCGTTTGGCGCATCGTGCTCTTGCGTCGTGTCGAGATCGAGGTGGCGCTTGCCGTCGACGACATAGACCGCACTCAAGCGACCCGTCGAGCCTTCGCCCGTCAGGCGCGTCTCCATGCGCGTCTTGCCCGTCTTCGAGCCTGTCGAACAGGCCGCCCACTCGAGCGTGGCGTCCTTGGCAACCTCGGCACGATGGGCCGCAAAGTGCAGCGAAGCATTGTTGCGATCTTGCACCACGACGTACGTGAGGTGCGCAGACTCCGCAACCACGAGCTCGGCGACGCCATTGGCATAGCCGGGCTCGCCCTTGAGGTGCTCCTCGACCAGCGTTGCTTCGGCACCCTCGCCAAGCGAGATGATGACGCGCCACTGCTGGGCAGCACCTTCCGTGGCAATCTCGTAGGCCGCGTGGAACGGCAGGGCAACCTTGACTCCGGCCGGCACGTGCAACAGCAGACCGTCGGTCCAGAGTGCGCCATTCTCGGCCGCAAACTTCTCGTCGTAGCCGACAATCGTGCCCAACACGGGCTCCACGAGGTTGCTGTGCTCCTCGGCAAGTCGCTTGAGGCTGCCAAACACGACACCCTGCGCAGCGACTTCGGGGCTGAACTCGTCGAGCACGACGCCACCATCGCGCATCACGATCCGGCCGGCATGCTCGCCCTCTGCCAAGATCGCGCCCTCCGGCTCGCCCGGCACAGCCTCGATTGTCGCGCCATACGTCGCGAAGTCGATGCCTCGCAGCGACGTGAAGCGCCAGTGCTCGTCCGACGAGGACGGCACCGACAACACCTCATTGCTCGCGGCCGCCTGCTGGCGACGCTCCTCGAGCCATGCGGTCATCCGACGGAGCCTTCCATCTGCAGCTGAATCAGGCGATTGAGCTCGACGGCGTACTCGAGTGGCAATTCCTTCGTGATCGGCTCGACGAAGCCCGCCACAATCAGCGCCGACGCTTCGGCTTCGGACAGACCACGGCTCATCAGGTAGTAGATCTGCTCTTCACCGAGCTTCGAGACGGTTGCCTCGTGCCCAATGTCGACCTGGTCGGCCATGATGTTGATGTACGGGTAGGTGTCGGTGCGCGACTCGGGATCGATGATCAACGCGTCGCAGACAACCTTCGATTTCGAACCCTCGGCGTCCTTGTTGACCCGCAAAAGACCGCGGTACGACGAGCGGCCGCCGTCCTTGGAGATCGACTTCGACGTGATCACGCTGGTCGTATTCGGGGCAACGTGCGTGACCTTGCCACCGGCGTCTTGGTGCTGGCCTTCGCCCGCGAACGCGATCGAGAGGATCTCGCCGTGGGCACGCTCGCCCTTGAGGACGACGGCGGGGTACTTCATCGTCACCTTCGAGCCGAGGTTGCCGTCGACCCACTCCATCGTCGCGTCTTCCTCGGCCACGGCACGCTTGGTGACGAGGTTGTAGACGTTGTTCGACCAGTTCTGGATCGTCGTGTAGCGGCAGCGGCCGCCCTTCTTGACGAGAATCTCGACGACCGCCGAGTGCAGCGAGTCCGACGAGTAGGTCGGCGCGGTGCAGCCTTCGACGTAGTGCACGTAGGCACCCTCGTCGACGATGATCAGCGTGCGCTCAAACTGGCCCATGTTCTCTGCATTGATGCGGAAGTAGGCCTGCAGCGGCTGCTCGATCCTGACGCCCGGTGGGACGTAGATGAAGGAGCCGCCCGACCAGACGGCCGAGTTGAGCGCCGAGAACTTGTTGTCGGCAGACGGAATAATCGAGGCGAAGTGCTCGCGGAAGAGATCCTCGTGCTCAAGCAACGCTTGGCCGGTATCGAGGAATAGGATGCCCTGATCCTCGAGCTCCTTCTTGAGCGAGTGGTAGATGACCTCAGACTCGTACTGGGCACCAACGCCGGCCAGGAACTTGCGCTCGGCCTCAGGGATACCGAGGCGCTCGAAGGTGTTCTTGATCGTGTCGGGCACGTCGTCCCACGAGCGCGCGTTGCTCTCGGCGGGCTTGAGGTAGTAGAAGATGTTGTCGAAATCGATCCCGCTGAGGTCGGCGCCCCAATTGGGCATCGGCTTCGAGAGGAAGATCTCGTAGGCGTCAAGACGGAAGTCGAGCATCCACTTGGGCTCACCCTTGTGGGCGGAGATCTGACGAATCACGTCCTCGTTGAGGCCGCGCTCGATCTTGATGACCGGGTTCTCCTCGTCGTGGAAACCCCATTTGTATTCGCCTAGATCGACGTCGGCAGTTTCGGGAGCCATTAGCTGACCACTTCCTTCGCGATATCCGCATAGCCGGAGGTCTCCAGCTCATGGGCAAGCTCTGCGCCGCCAGAACGAACGATGCGGCCGTCCATCAACACGTGGATCTGATCGGGTTTGACGTAATCGAGAATGCGCTGGTAGTGCGTGATGATCAGCGTGCCCATGTTGGGACCAACCAGGCGGTTGATGCCATCAGAGACGATGCGGAGCGCGTCGATGTCGAGGCCAGAGTCGGTCTCGTCGAGGATCGCGATCTTGGGCTGAAGCATTGCCATCTGCAGAATCTCGAAGCGCTTCTTCTCGCCGCCAGAGAACCCGTCGTTGAGCGAACGCGAGGCCATCGACTTGTCGATCTCGAGCAACTCCATCGCCTCTTGGATCTGCTTGCGAAACTCGGGAATGCGGACCGGGTTGTCGACACCGTCTGGTCCGCCCTTGCGATGCGCGTTGACGGCCATGCGAATGAAGTTCGCAACCGTCACGCCCGGCACGGCAAAAGGATACTGGAAGGAGAGGAACAGGCCAGCGCGCGAGCGCTCGTCGGCTGCCAGGTCAAGCAGGTTGGCGCCCTCGAACAGCACTTCGCCCTCAGTCACCTCATAGCCGGGGTGGCCCATCAGCACGTGGCTGAGTGTCGACTTACCCGAGCCGTTCGGACCCATGATCGCGTGGATTTCACCCTTGGACATCTGCAGATCGATCCCTTTCAGGATCTCTGTGTCGGTTCCGGTGATATTGGCGTGCAGGTTGCGAATAACGAGATCGGGCACGGATGCTCCTGGGGAATGGTTCGTTCGGACGAGTCACGAGAGTGCCGACTAGGCATTCACTCTTCGCTCGTTGTAGATGTGCAGACTAGCGCCATTAGGGTAGACGAATGAGGGTACCCAAATATTCCCGATTCCGCGGGTATTACGCAAGCCACCATTGACCCGCATTGGCGCGGCTGGAGGGTGCACACCCAAAAACACAAAAGGCCCGGTCTCCACACCTGCGGAGACCGGGCCGATCGCGAACGACTTAGGCCGAGGGCTGATCCTCAGCGGACTCGGTAGCCGTCTCTGTAACCTCGGCGGCCGGAGTGGCCTCGGCGATTGCAGGAGCCACAGGTGCAGCGGACGAGCCGGTGTTCTCCCAGACCGTGTTCGTACCGCTTTGCATATAGGCGACCCACGCAGGCGAAAAGAAAAAGTAGAGCAGGATGGAAACCCAGCCGTTGATCGGCGTCTGGCCCGTCATTGCCTGCGCCGCCGTGATGCGCTTATGGGTCGAGAAGAAGCTCATGACGGCCGGCACGATGATCAGCGCTCCGAGTGACACGGCCAGCAAGGACTTGCCGGGGCTCGTACCCAACTCTTCGGTGCCACGGGCGCGACCGTAGTCGGCCAACTCGCGGTTGACGCGATACCACCAGATCCAGAGATAAAACGGAACCAGACTCAGAAACGCAACGCCAATAACGTTACAAATCTTGGCGTTCGAGTCGGTACCGGGAATTGCGACTTCTTGAGCCATTTCGGGCCTCCTTGTTCAAATTGCCTCAAAAGGGTAGTCGATTGTGAGGCCCATGCAGCATCAACGCGGGGGTAGCCCCCGAATCGTTACTCGCTCGGGTCTGCGCGCCTTAGAGAGCGGTGAGGCTACTTGGCTCCTGGCGCACCGTCGCGGAGATAGGAAACCAGTGCCGAGTCGGTGAGCCACTCGACCGGTGCGTGGTCATCCGTCAACGGATCCGACGTGGACGTGATGCGTACCTCGTCGCGCCCAACTTGCTCGCAAATAGTGGTCAGGGGCGCAGGCGCCGCTGCAAGTCGTGCAACCGCGCCTTCAGCTGTCCCGCTGTCTCGATACCCCGTCACAACCGTGTTGAAGTCATTGACCTGCGACTGCACAACAACGGGAAAGGCCGTTGCCATCGTCTGCGCGATGCGATCCAACGCCTCGGTGTGCCCCGGTGGCGAGCCCACATTGATCGTCACTGCCCCGCCCGGGTTAAGCCGATTGCGAACGAGCTCGAAGAACTCTTTCGTGACGAGATGAAAAGGGATGTACGGCTGGTGGTACGCGTCGACAATGATGCCGTCAAAGCGATCGTCAGTCGCCTCAAGCCAGGGGCGTGCATCCGCCTCGTGCACCGTCAACCGCGCCTCACCCATGCCAAGAAAGCGATATCCCACCTCGGTCACCGTCGGATCGATCTCGACACCATCGACACGCCACGTCGGCCAGAAACGCGCGTACTGCACCGCGGTTGTCCCGCCCGCATTGCCAAGCACCGCTAAGCGACCGTCGCGGGGTCGGCCAATTGCTGCCGGCAAACAGGCTGCACGATCCCAGTACCCGCCGACCAACCCCGAGGGCCCAACCTTGATGGAGTGCGTTGCCCAACCCTCGTTGAGACGCAAGACGCGCTCGCCCTGCTCGTCATCGACGACCTGCACGAACTGGTAGGCAGACTCGCCCTCCCAGACAGTCTGGTCGCCCGGTGCCGCCTTGACGCCCTGCTCGGGGATCAGCAGCAGCAGCGCAATCGCAGCCGGGACAATCAGCGTGGCTCGCGGTAGCAGCGGCAGCGCGGCGGCGGCCAGAATCAAGGCAAAGACCAGCAGCGTTCGGCGCGTCCCGATCCACGGCACCAGAACGAGCACCGAGACAAACGTCCCGAGCAGCGAGCCGACTGTGGAGAGTGCATAGAGACGCCCCGAGATGCGACCAGCCTCTTCCACCGTCGTCACCGACAGGCGAATCGCCCACGGCGCCACGGCACCAAGCGCCGTAATCGGCACGGCAAACGCAAGCAGCACCGCAACGAACGAGCCAATCAGGACACCGGCCGAAATCTCTGCAAAGGCCTCGTTAGCAAGCGTCAGTAGCGGACGGGTAGCGAACGGCAGCACCGCCACCGCAGCAGCCGCAACGAGCACGACGCTGCCCAACACGCGCGGCGTCGGCCACCGATCAGCAATCCGCCCACCCAGCCAATAGCCCACCGAGAGGTACAGCAGGGTGAGTCCAATCACGTTGGCCCAGACCAGCGTTGAGGTGCCGAAAAACGGTGCCAACAGACGGGCCGCAGTCAGCTCCACGCCTAGCGACGAAAAGCCTGCGGCGAAGACCAAAAGGTAGATACGAGCCATGCGCACGCGCACACGGTACCCGCATCTTTCCATCCTGTGTTCCTGCGCCTTAACAGAGACGCAACACAAATCCCCAACAACACTTCATAAACCACCGATACAACTTGTCCCATGAACGAGAACTGGACTCCCACCAATTACCCGACCACCCCTCCGCCCGCTGCCGAAAACCAGAAGCAGCGCGGCTCGCGACTTGTTGTACCCGTGCTGATCGCCTCGCTGCTTTCGGCAGGCTTGGCAGCCGGCGGCACAGCGCTCGTCATCAATCAGGACGGCGGTGGCTCGACCACGATCGTTCGCCAGGTTGCCAACCCGGCAAACAGCAGCGATTCCAGTAACGCCATGCCGGTTGCATCGACGGGCGGCATGACGATCGAACAGATGTACAAGCAGTACGGCAATGGCGTCGTCCGCGTCGAGCACTCCAGCGGCCTTGGCTCCGGGTTCGTGATCGACAGCGAGGGTCATATCCTCACAAACGCACACGTCGTTGACGGCGCGCAAGGCGATATCACCGTCTCCTTCTCGAACAACGAAAAGGTCGTCGCCAAGGTGATTGGTGTCGACAATGCCACCGATGTCGCCGTCTTGAAAGTCGACGTGCCAAGCTCGGCACTGACCGTGATCCCACTCGGCGACTCTGCCGGCCTGACGGTTGGCAGTGGAGTCGTGGCGATCGGCAACCCGTTCGGTCAGGACCGCACCGTCACGAGTGGCATTATCTCGGCGGTCGCGCGTTCGATCCAGGCTCCCAACGGCTTCAGCATCAATGGCGCGATTCAGACCGATGCTGCCATCAACCACGGCAACTCGGGCGGCCCGCTGCTCGACATGTCCGGGCAAGTGATCGGTATCAACTCGCAGATCGATACGGGCGGCCAGGCTAACGCTGGCAGCGTCGGCATCGGCTTTGCCGTTCCGATCAACGTCGTCAAGCAGGTCACCGCGGACATCCTGGCGACAGGTAAAGCCCAGCACGCCTGGCTCGG
>CAXNNM010000044.1:0-7119 GCA_964203735.1 Gaiellales bacterium
TTCGACGAGCTGCCCGAGGCAATTGCCGAAACGGGCCGAATTGCCGAGCGCTGTCGCTTTGATCTGACGGAGAACCTTGGCTATCAACCACCAGCGCGCCCTGGCAACGCCGATCACGAGCTGGCAGGCTTCTGCAGAGCCCAGCTCGATAGCCGCTACCCACGTTCCTCGCCTTGGCGTCAGCAGGCAGAAGAGCGGCTGGAGACCGAGCTCGCTCTGATTCAACGCCACCAGTTGGCCGGCTTCTTTCTCCTCCACCACGAGATCCTGGAGCTGGCGCGCGACGTAGCGCTGGAACTGCGGGGGAACGATGCCGCGCGCAACGTCTTGCCCCCTGGCCGTGGGCGCGGGTCGAGCGTTGGCTCAATCGTCTGCTACCTGACGGGTCTTTCTCATATCGATCCCGTTGCCGGCCGGCTCTCACTTGGTCGTTTCCTTAATGAAGAACTCGCCTCGACGCCCGACATCGATCTGGATTTTCCGCGTGATATCCGTGCCGAGCTGATCCGCCGGATTCATCTCCGCTTTGGTCCACAGCAGGCTGCTTTGGTGGGTGCCTTCTCGACCTATAGAGCACGCGGTGCAATCCGCGAAATTGGCAAGGCGCTGGCATTGCCGACAGGCGACATTGCTCGACTTGCTGCGGCCTCGGACGGTTGGCGTGCAGAGTCGGTTGGCGAAGAGCTACGCCGGGTGCCAGGACTGCGCGAACGCGCCGACGACCCGCGTCTGCGACTCCTGGTCACGCTCTGCCGTCAGGTCAGTGGGCTGCCGCGTCATCTCTCGCAGCACCCGGGCGGCATGATTGTCTCGGACCGACCACTCAGCGAACTCGTGCCACTGCAGCCGGCGGCAATGGCAGGACGCACGATCTGCCAGTGGGACAAGGATGCCTGTGCCGATGCTGGTTTCCTCAAAATCGATCTGTTGGGGCTCGGCATGCTCAGCGCAGTCGAACGCTGTGTCAGCGAGATCCACCGCAGCACAGGCGAGACCGTCGATCTCTCGCGTGTTCCTCTCGACGATGCCGAGGTCTATGCCGAGATCCAAGCCGCAGATACGGTCGGTGTCTTTCAAATCGAATCGCGGGCACAGATGCAGACGCTCTTGCGCGTGCAGCCTACGTGCCTCGACGACTTGGTCGTTGAGGTCGCACTCGTTCGTCCAGGACCGATCCAAGGTGGTGCTGTCAACCCCTACATTCAACGACGGTTGGCACGGCGGGCCGACCCCACAGTGCCAATCCCTTACGAGCACCCACTGCTTGAGGAGGCGCTGCACGAGACGCTTGGCGTGATCATCTTCCAAGACCAGGTACTGACCGTCGCGCAGGCGCTCGCGGGCTTTACGCCAGGCCAGGCAGAGGCCTTGCGACGCGCAATGAGTCGGCGCCGCAGCCGCGCCGCGATCGAAGCCCAATGGCTGGCCTTTGCCGAGGGCGCAGCCGAGCGCAACGTGCCCGAACACGTTGCGCAGCGCGTCTTTCAGCAGATCATCGCCTTCTCGGCCTTTGGCTTTCCCAAATCGCACGCCGCGGCCTTTGCCCTGCTGGCCTACCAGAGTGCCTGGTTGCGACGACACCACCCTGCCGCTTTTCTCTGTTCGCTGCTGATGGAGCAACCAATGGGGTTCTACCCACCCGCCACGCTGATTCGCGATGCCGAACACCGCGCCGTGGCGGTGCTTCCCGTCGATAGTGAACACTCCATGGTCGAGGCCAGCTGTGAGAGTCCATCTGCGGTTCGCCTGGGCTTTCGACAGGTGATTGGCTTCGGTGCCAACGATGCGGAGCAGGTCGTGGCAGAGCGTCATGCTCGCGGCCCCTTTCGTTCGGTGAGGGACCTCGCCAACCGCCTCGACCTACCGACTGCACAGCTGCAGCGGCTGATTGCTGCAGGCGCCTGTGATCGACTCGGTCCTCGCCGGCAATTGCTCTGGGAGCTTGGTCTTGCCACACGACCACAGGCCAACGCTGCCGGGCGGCAGCTGGCGTTCGATTTGCAACTCGGCGAGGTTCCGAAGACGCTACCCGTACCGAATGCGTGGGAACTCCTGGTTGCCGACTACGCCACGACTGGTGTCTCCGTCCGCGAGCACCCAATTGCCCAACTTCGGCCATCCCTTGGTGACGTCGTGAGCAGCCGACAGCTTGCCGAGTTTCCCCATGGGACACCAATCACAATCCCGGGACTCGCCGTCGCTCGACAGCGCCCTGGTAGCGCGAAGGGCATCGTCTTTCTCCTGCTCGAAGACGAGCACGGGCTCTTCAATCTTGTGATCATGCCCGACCTCTACGAGCAACATCGCTTGCTCGTACGCAGCGAGCCATTGCTACTCGTGGAGGGTACGCTCGAGCATCGGGACCGACAACTCAACATTCGTGCAACCCGCCTCAGCCCGCTTGCTACACCCGAGCGAAGCACACTCCCTCAGCAGCCTCCCGACGCTGCCACGCTGCGAGCTGTTGCGCCAGCACCCCAGCACTTTGCCCAGGGCCGGCGACGCGCGTAGAGCTACGACGAGTGGTAGAGAAACACGGGCATGCCGATCTCCGTGAATGCAAAGACCGCAGCCGAGTCGCCCGCCGGAACTCGCACACAGCCATGCGACGCTGGGTACTCAGGAACGTCGGGATACTCGTGCATCGCAAAACCCTCGAAAAAGTAGGAGGCATACGGAAGGAATGCCTTGAACGGCTTCGACCAACTCATCCGTTCCTTGCGTGTCACGGTAAACGCACCGTCTGGCGTGTTTCCCGTTGCACCACTCGAAATATGAATCAGACGCGTCACGACGCCGCTGCCGTGCACGAGCATCAAAATCTGCCGATCGAGGTCGACCTCAACGTGTGCCGGCCCCTCCAGATGACGAGCCTGCGGACGCTCTGCGCGCATGAGGGAAGCAACGGTCAACGCTGAAGCGACACCGTTGCGCTCAAGCCTCGAATAGCCCTGAAATCCAACGATTGCCTGCCAGGTCGCAGCGTCGTAGGATCCGGTGACAAACCGCGGTGCCAAGTAGGCCAGACGAGCGAGGTTCTCCTGCATCGCGCGAACGCCGGGACCACTATTGCCAACCGTAAAGCCACCCGGAAAGTCGGACCGGGGATTGCGCCCCGATTGGGCACGGAAGCCAATCGCAAAATATCCGGAGGCCGCGGCACGACCCCACGTCGTCAACTTCTTGCGCCCCTTCGACATTGCATCGCGCGTGGGTGTATCCCAACCAGAGACAATCGCGCCATCGCCGCCATCGATCACGGTCCAACCCGTCACCCAATCAAGCAATCCCTCCGACCAACGTAGCGTGTCGGTCGTCGTCCGCGTCGTCCGCTTGACCCGCGCGGTTGTCGCGGGAACCATCGTGTCCACACTCGTCGTCGTCTGAACGCGAGCAATATCGTCGAACAGCACCGGCACAACCTTCGTCGCGGCCTCCAACGATGTCGTCAGCGACGTTGCGTCGGACTGCTTGAATTTGAACTGACCGTCGCTCGGCGGATGTACGCCATAGATGAGATTCTTGTCGCCGAGCACCTTGGTCCAGTTGAGAGCCACTGATCGCGAGCTATTGGGTAGGTTGACCACGATCGGGGTCCTAACGCCGGCCCGCCGCAGCGCCTTGATGCTGAGTGTCTGGGACCAAATCCAGGCCTCGGTGTCACCGCAGGCGGTGGTTGCGGAGAACATGCCGCAATTCGGATCGACGGCGGGCAAATACCAGACGTTGTCTTTGCGTGGAAACCAGCTAGCCAAGGTTTCCAACCACGGTGACTGATCTTGCGTGGTGAGTGGCACGTTGGCGAGCAGCAGAATCAGGCCCCGAGAACGTGCGTAGTGCTGCAACTTCTGCAACGCGATGCGGTGGACATCATCGTTCGCGGCGCTCGAGACATCGACACGCACCACGTTGGCGCCGAGCATCGCAATCTGCTTGAACGCGTTGGGTGCCGAGCTGATGTCGGGGGCGCGGAGTTCCACGCCTGGCTCGCTCGGCACGAATCGTGTTCCGCCCCACGTTACGCCACGGACTTTCATCTCGTGCTTGCCTGCATCCATGATCCGGTTGCCCGATACACGCGCAGGGCGGGCATCAGCGACGGCTACCGCCGCCAGGGTCGCGACTAGTGCCAGTAGGGCGACCGAGCTGATCCTGCGTAGATTAAAAGCGTGCGGCACGCTACAAATGTTCGATTTGTGCATACCGTCTCCTCCCCGAAGGTATCCTGTGCAGGTGCGCTACTCGAATCTACTCCTCGTCGTGGTCGCCACTGTCTGCCTCGCGGCACCGCTCAGCGCGAACGCTGCCGCTCTCGGTGTGTCTGCAGACGCGGGCCTGACCACTGGATCCACTGTCGGCAATGCCTCTGCCGCAACTGCGCTCCATCTGACCTGGGTGCGAGTCGATGTCGCCTGGCCCACTGTCGCGCCCTCGCAGCCAAAGAGTGCTCGACTCCCGACGAGCAGTGGCTACGTTTGGGCAAGCATCGACGCGCAACTGGCCGCAGCGGCATCGCTTGGCACTGGTACGCAGGTGCTGCTGTCCGTCGGCGGCACGCCAAACTGGGCGCGGGCCGACGGTGGCGCGGGTGGCTCAGTCGGAGATCCGGCGTGGATGCCGAAGCGCGCCTCGTGGCAAAACTTCGTCGCGGCGCTCGTCGCCCGCTACAACGGAACGTTTGCTGCCATTGAGATTTGGCCCCAGCCAAACCTGCAAAGCTCGCTCCGACCACAGCGCCTTGCGGGTCGCCTCGTGAGCGCAGGCCTGTTTAAGGTGCTGACAAATTTGGCGAGTCTAGAGATTCGTAAGGTCTCTGCCACGGTTCCGATCATCTCTGGCGGCTTGGCTCGCACGGATCCTGCGAGCACGACCGACACCCCGGCTGGCACCTTCCTGCGCTCCATGTCTCGCACCCGGGTGGCCTTCGACGCTGTCGGAATGCGGCTTGTGCCTCCGACCGGCAGCGAAGCACCGAGTGACCCGAATAACCTCTCTGTGAGCGATTCGACTGGCATCGTCGCAGCCGTTGATACCTACTGGGTTGGGGCGCAAAAAAGCGTCTGGCTGACGGGCTACGGCGTACCTTCCGGCCCAGCCGCGTCGGGCCTCAGCGGCGCGACCCAGAGTGCAGGCATCACCAGCTTTCTGTCCGCAGCCGCGAACCCCCGCTTTGGTGTTGCGGTTTGGAACAGTCTCGCGAACACCGCCACAGCCCCGTACGGTGGCATTCTGTTGGCGCCGACCGTCGATCCGTTTGTTGCTCCGTCGACAGGCACGAATCCTGCGTGGGACACGTGGACCACAATCCTGCCAGTCCCCGTCCCGCCTCCGGTCTAGCGGTTATTCACGCTGGAGTGAAAGTTGCAGTGCGCGCCCGTGGAGTACGAACCCGAACGGCTCGACCAACGCCAGCACGCCGGGGTCGG
Source organism: Gaiellales bacterium (assembly GCA_964203735.1). Lineage (GTDB taxonomy): Bacteria > Actinomycetota > Thermoleophilia > Gaiellales > F1-60-MAGs149 > F1-60-MAGs149. The sequence continues at coordinate 5,427 of CAXNNM010000044.1, forward strand.
AGATGTTGCTCACGAGCGCCACGGCACGACACTCGCGTTGGCGCGCTGCATCAATGGCACGTGCCAGCAAGCCGGAGCCCAACCGCTGCCCGCGCCCTTCAGGATGCACGTATAACTCAAGGATGCGGAGAACGCGACCTTCGCCGGGGGTAGCACTGGCTGCTCGCTGCCAGGCGACATAGCTGTTGAGCGTTCGATCTGTGCTGCCCACGCGGACGTCGCCAGCGCTGATGCGAGGTAACACCCACCTCCCCCAACCGGCCAGATCGACGAAGCGCGTGTCACCTGCCTCGGCTCGATAGCGCTCCCAGAGTTGCCCCAGCGCGGCAAGATCAGCTCCTGCCGCGGGTCGAATCACGCTCCTGCGTACTCCACCAAAGAATGCACGGGCAACTGACCAAGCCGCTTGCGGCCTGCCAGACCGCAGAGCTCGGCGACGAAACAGGCACCCACAGGAACTCCCGAGGCTTGAAGAGCCAGCGCAACACTGGCTGCCGCTGTGCCACCGGTTGCCAAAAGATCGTCGTGGATCAACACGCGCATCCCAGGCTCGATTGCCGTGTGTGCGAGTTCGAGCGAGTTCTGACCGTATTCGAGTTCGTAGGACTCGGTCCAGGCCTTACCAGGGAGCTTGCCTGGCTTGCGCGCCGGCGCGAAGCTACACCCCAATGCGTGTGCCAGCGTCGGGCCGAAGAGAAAACCTCGAGCTTCGGCGCCCAAAATCACGTCGGGCTGCAAGGGAGTTGCAAAGGCCACAAACCGCTCGATAATCTCGGCGACAACTGCCGCATCCGCGAGCAACGGCAGTAGGTCGCGGAAGAGAATTCCCGGGCTCGGAAAATCGGGGATCTCGTCGATGCGTTGCTGGAGATCGATCACAGCACCACCGTAGCGATCATCGCTGAGCAGCGGCTCAGGTCTTGACGTCGCGCACGAGCAGACGCTCGGTCAACTCAGCACTCAGACCAGCGAGTTGAGCCAACTCGTCAAGCCCCTGCTCGCGACGCTCGGCATTGCGAGACCGAAGTGCTGGCGCAAGCACCTGATCGAGCAACCCGGTAACGCGCTGGACGCCCGTATACAGCTGACGCACGTGGCGAGGGCCAAGGCCGAACTCCGCCATCCGCTGGCAGATCTTGACGATCTCGACTTCGCTCTCTCCGTAGAGCCCATCCTGATCCGACGTGACGATGCCGTAGGACTGCAGCTCCGCAAAGGCAACGTCGTCGAGACCGGTCTCGCGGAGCAGTTCGGAGCGGTCGATACGACGAGCATCGACTGCGACCTCGGAGCGCATCGAACGACGCGCTTTCCGCTCTCGACTCCGGGCTACCGTGCCGCTTCCTTCGATCTCCTGGCGAATCACCTTGAGCGGCAGAAACTCGTCGCGCTGGAGCTGCAGAATCGTGCGGAGCCGCTCGATATCCTCGCGTCGATAGAGGCGGTAGCCACCCTGCGTACGCAAGGGGTTGAGCAATTTCTGCTCTTCGAGATACCGAATTTTCGAGATCGAGACGTCATTGAACTCGGGCTTGAGTTCCTTGCAGACCGCGCCAATCGTCAATGGCTTCTCTTCGCTACGCGTCGCCACTGCCGTCTACTCGAGGTACGTCAGTTTGAATTTGCCGATTTGCACTTCGTCGCCGTCGCGCAGGCGAACTCGCTCGATGCGACGATGGTTGACGTAGGTTCC
>CAXNNM010000045.1:0-7041 GCA_964203735.1 Gaiellales bacterium
GACGTGCTCGAGTCGCTGCACCACTGGGGTATCCACCGTGTGCTGCTCCTCAACGGGCACGACGGCAACATCCCGCCGATCGAAATCGCTGCGCGCAACACGAAGATCGCGCACCCGGAGATGAGCATCGCGACGATGGACTGGTGGGTGGTCACGAACCAGCGCATCCCCGCCGACACGTTCGATGTGTGGGAGGGCTGGGGCCACGCGGGCGAGGCGGAGACGTCGCTTGGCATCGCGCTCTTCCCCGACCTCATGCAGATGGAGCACGCCCGCGGCCAGGTGCCGACGACCGATCCTTCTGTGCGGGAGTTCTGGCTCTTCGAGGAGCTCACGTCGTACGGCGCGTCCGGCGCCCCGAGCCACGCAACCGCGGCGAAGGGCACCGCGATCGTCAACACCGTCGTCGACTACATGGTCCCGTACATGCGCCGCTTCGAGGACCACGGTCTCTCCTACAACCCGCAGGACGAGCCGCCAGTCCAGTCCTAGTTAGACGCCAGCGGCCTTGGCTTTGACGAGCGCCGTGATCGTCGCATTGATCGGGGCCACCAGCCCCACGGTTCGTGCGGCGGGATCGATCGCGCCGTTGATCACGTCGATCTCACAGCGACGCCCAGCCATCAGGTCGAGCAGCATCGATGGTCGCGCGTCGGGGATCTTCCCCCCGAAGGCGTAGGCATAAGCGACCGGATCGTCGAAGTCGAGGCGAATGCCCTTCGCGATCGCAACGTCGTAGACCTCACGGGCGCAACCGGATGCGACGCTCCAGGCCTCGGCGTCCGCCATCACCTCGCCAATGCGCCAGCCGAGCACGGAGCAGGTGCCGCTAAATGTCGCGTTGCAGAGCAGCTTCTCCCACACCAGCTGGTTGACGTCGTCGTAGACGCTGACGCGGAAGCCCGCGGCCTCCCAGACCTCTGCCACTGCGCGAATGCGATCGGTCGCTGGGCTGTTGCGCTCACCGAGGCGCACGAGCTCCATGCCGTTGTGGTGCGCGTGCCCCGGCCCGACCATCGAGGCACCAAAGCCGCCGACCACACCGATTACGACGCGCTCATCGCCGAGGATCGCGGCCATGCGATCGGGGCTGCCAAGCCCGTTCTGAATCGGTAGGACCACCGTCGTCTCACCAACGAGGGGACGAATCGACTCCGCGGCCGCCTCAATGTCGAAGGCTTTTGTCGCGACGATGACGAGCTCGCACTCGCCGACGTCGCGCGGATCGGTCGTCGCCTGAATGCGCACGGTGCGATCGCCGCTCGCGCCCTCGAGGCGCAGACCGTTCGTCTGGATCGCCGCGATGTGGTCGACCCAGCTGTCGATCGCCCAGACCTCATTGCCCGCGTCGGCGAGCAACGCCGCATAGACCGAACCCATGGCACCTGTGCCGACAACCGCGATCTTCACGTTGGCAGTCTAGAGGTGCATAGACACAACGCGTTGGACGCCGGCCGCCCGTCAGGCTGCCGGTCCGGTCCAGCGCGTCAGCAGCCACTCGAACGGCCCCTGACGGAAGCGACGCAGCCAGAGACGAATCGCACCCTCGAGCGCCAGATAGATGCCGATCGCGATAAGCGTTACGGCAGCCGCACCTAGTCGGCCGAACAACCCAAACCCCCAGCCGCAGAACAGCACGCAGAAGACGATCGACTCCGAGAGGTACAGCGTCAGCGATGCCCTCCCGCCGTCACGGACCGCATCGAGCGCGTGCGGCGCGCGCAGGCTGACGAGCGCGAGCGCGCCAAGATAGCCGGCGGCGAGCAGCGGTGCCGTGGTAAAGCCAAGTGCCAGCCCAGCGGCGGTCTCGGCAGTGAGCGCGCTCAGCCCGACGCCGCCCCGCAGCTGGAGCACCGCGGCCATAGCCTGCAGCGGCAGGCCGAGCAGGAGGCCGAACAGCGCCAACCGCCGCCAGAGCGTTCGCGATGGTGCGAGATCCGCGAGCAGCGACCGCCGGCCGGCAACGAGGCCAAGGCAGAACATCGCGAAGACGAGTCCCCACTGCAGCGACCCGAGCGTCAGCAGCGTTAGCGGCAGGGCCGCGAGGCGGGCGCGCGCTGCCTCGAGGAACGTCCCGTGCGCGATGGCGTTGTCGAGTGCGGCGGTGGTCGTGTCCGGCTCGGGCGGCGCGACCGCCACCAGCGCGAACACGACGGCGAGCCAGAGAACAGACAGCACGAAGACGATCGCCCCAGTGCGCAGCACGGCCCGGTCAGTCCGACGAAACAGCAGCATCAGGGCGAACCCGAGCAGGGCATACGACAGCAAGATGTCGCCGAAGAAGAAGAACACGGCATGCGCGAGTCCGAGCACGGCGAGGCCGAGCAGTCGGCGACGGTAGCGCTGGCGATTGGCAGCCGCACCCGTACGCACGATGAAGAGCGCGCTGTAGCCGAACAGGAACGAGAAGAGGAGGTAGAACTTCCCCTGCGCGAGCGTGATCACGAGAAACGCCGCCACGAGATCCCACCAGGCCGAAACGGAGGCTGCGGTGAAGCCGGAGGAGCTGATCGCGAGGAATGGAGCGTTGACGACGATGATGCCGAGCAGGGCGAGGCCGCGCAACCGATCGGGGAACGCCTGACGTGTCGGTACCGCAGCCATCTGCCGTCTACCCCGCGTAGACGCGTTCGGTTGCTGCGGCGATCGCGTCCCACGAGAACGGACCATCCGCTGCGGCACGACTGGCGGCGGCCATCGTCTCGCGCCGCGCCGGGTCGCGCAGCACCTCGATCAGAGCGGCGGCGAGCGCGGCTGGATCCTCGGGTGGGACGACGAGTCCGGCGCCGTGCTGCTCGACCACCTCAGCGAACCCACCAACGCGCGTGGCCACGAGCGGGCGTCCAAGTGCGAGGGCGGCGAACAACACTCCCGATTGGTCGATTCGTCGGTACGGCAGCACAACGACGTCGGCACGCACCATGGCGCCAACGAACTCCTCGGTCGGGGTAAAGCGCAGATCGGCAATCACACCGCTGCCTTCGCCCGCCATGCGCTCGAGGCGGGCGGCACCGTCGGGGTCGCCAAGCACGCGGCCGGCGACGAGCAGGTGGGCATCGGGCAGGGCCGCGCGTACCATCGGCCACGCATCGAGCAGGACGTCCAGGCCCTTATAGGGCCGCAGGAGGCCAAGCATCGCCACAAGCGGCACACCATCGGGGACAGCGGGTGCCACTGGTTCGACAGCGCGATAGGCCGTCAAAGCGCCGTGCGGAACGACGTGCACATTGGCCGAATCCACACCAAGCCCGTTGACGAGTGCGTCGCGACCGTGCCTCGAGTGCACGATCACCCGGCCAAAGGCCCGGGCGTTTTTGGCGGCTCGCCGCAAGCGCTTGGCGCTCGGATTGTTCGGCAGTGCATCGTGCGCGGTGTACGTGATTGGAATTCCAAGCGCAGCCTCGATCGCTCGCCAATAGACACGATCGACAGCGCCGAGCGGTAGCCATTGGACGTGGACCGCAGCCGGGCGCTTGCGCACCAGCGATGGCGTCAGGCCGAGCAGATCGAAGGGGTGCTCGAGCCCGCGAGCAAGCTTGCGTGCACCGTCTGGCAGACGGTCCGCGACGCGGTAGAAGGCGTGACGGACCTGGACGCCAGCGGGAGCCGGTGGCTGTGCGACGCGAGGGGCACTGGTGATCAGCGTCACCTCGTTGCCTCGCTCGACCAAGGCTTTGGCCAGCGCGTCGTCGTAGGGACGCGTCTCGCCGCGGGGATCGACGAGGACAACCCTCATCGACTGTCTTTCAGCGCAACTCGCATGCCCCGATCCTACCGGCGACCCCCACGCCGAAGGTTCGCGTACCATGAGTCTCGTGGCGGAATCGCACGGAACCGAGTCGGAGATTGATCTCCGCAGCTATCTCGATCGCATTCTGGCCCGTTGGTGGGTCGTCGCGATCTTCATTGCGCTCGCCATTATTGGGTCGTTCACGATCCAGCGTACGCAGAACAAGAACCTGACCCGCGGCGTCGCAACGGTCTACCTTGGACAGCCCGTCACGCCGAACGGTTCGCTCGTACCGAACCCGTTGTCGTCGAACCCGCTCTACGCCAACGCGCTCGCGCGCCAAGCCGCGTATCAAGAGCCCGCGAGCAAGGCAGCTGGGCTTGCCGCTGATGCCCTGACGGGCCATGTCTCCGTCGAACTGATCTCGACCGCCGTCGGCGTGAAAGGCACCGCAGTCCCGCTCGCCCAGGTAATCGTGCAAGGCCCGTTCACAGCTGCACAGTCTGCTGCTGCCGCCAACGCTCTCGCCGCGGCAATCGTCGAGAAATCCAACACGTACACGAATGCCAAGCAGGCCGCGGTCATCGCCGCCCGCGATCGCCTCAGCGCTCGCATCGAAGCACTCGCCGCCGCTGGAGCCGAGACGCAGGCCCGACTCGATGCGCTGGAGCGTGCTGCACTCAGCCCCGCCGAGCGCAGTTCGCTCACCACGCCGCTGCTCGCGATGCTCCAGTACGACTCGAACACGGAGGCTCTGCTGTCCGAGCAACTCCCAGACCTCGAGGCCCAGGTCGAATACATCGCGACCGTCGAATCGGGCAGCGTCATCACGCCGGCTCGCGGCTCGAAGGTCGCTCCGACGTCGAAGCAGTTCTCGCTCTTCATCGCCGTCGTGCTCGGATTCCTCGTCGGCATCCTGGCTGCGATCCTCTCGACCGTCTTCTGGCCCGTGCGTAATCCACTCGAGACTGAGACGACGGCTACCCCGTAGGGGTACCATCATCCGTATGCCAACAACTGTCGTCACCGGTGGAGCAGGATTTCTCGGATCGCATCTCTGTGAGCGGCTGCTTGCAGCGGGCCACAAGGTCTGGTGTCTCGACAACCTCGACACGGGCTCGTTGACGAATATTGCGCATCTGCGCGACGACAACTTCTCGTTTGTCCAGCACGACGTCACGACGCACATCGAGATTCCGGGCGACGTCGATTTCGTGTTCCACTTCGCTTCCCCGGCCAGCCCGATTGACTACTTGCGCCTGCCACTGCAGACCCTGAAGGTCGGCTCGTACGGCACGCACAATGCCCTCGGTCTCGCGAAGGCCAAGCGTGCTCGCTTCTTGACTGCCTCGACGAGTGAGGTCTACGGCGACCCACTGATCCACCCGCAGCCCGAGTCGTACTGGGGCAACGTCAACCCGATCGGTCCTCGCGGCGTCTACGACGAGGCGAAGCGTTACGCCGAGGCGATGACGATGGCGTATCACCGCCAGCAGGGCGTCGACACGGCGATCGTGCGTATTTTCAATACGTACGGCCCGCGCATGCGCGCGTTCGATGGCCGCGCGATCCCCACCTTCGTGCGTCAGGCACTCGAGAACAAGCCAATCACCGTCTTCGGCACGGGCGCTCAGACGCGCTCGTTTTGTTACGTCGACGATCTGATCACCGGCATCATCGCGCTCGCCTTCTCGACCGAGCACGAGCCCGTCAACATTGGCAATCCCGAGGAGTTCACGCTGCTCGAGCTGGCCGAAATGGTCGTCGAGCTGACTGGATCGTCGAGCGAGATCGTGTTTGAGGCGTTGCCCGTCAACGATCCTCAGCAACGGCGCCCCGACATCACGCGTGCCACGGAACTCCTGGGTTGGGGACCGACCGTGCAGCTGCGCGAAGGCCTCACGCGCCTGCTCGACCAGTCGAGCCGTGCCGAGTTGACCGGCCGCGTCGTCGGCGCATAGCCAAACCAGCTCTGCACGCTCACGACCCGTCTCTGACACGAATTGTTGCCTCATCGTGGGGCAGGAAGACTGCCCGTCGCGCTGTAGACTCTTAATCGTGGCTGCTCCTGTATCGCCCGAATCTGGCCGCTCTCCTCAGAGCACCAACCCGATGCCTCCCCGCGAGGTTCGTGACCCGCGCTCGCAGACGGGTGTTTCGACTCGACGCCTGCGCTACCTCATTGGTCGCACGCTCGAAGTTGCGGTGCTGTTGGCAATTGATATCGGAGGTCTCACGGCCGCGATTTTTTCGGGCCTCGCTCTCCGCGAATTCCTCAACCAGCGTCCAATCGATTCGACAATGCTCTGGGCGGCCGAGCGCGAGTGGCTGCCGTTCGTCTTGCTCGTGACCGTCCTGATCTTCGCGCGCAACCGGCTCTACCGTCCGCGCGAGACGCGCCCTGGCGGTGCACAGATCGTTGCGGGCCTATTCGTTGCCGTCGTCGTCATCGCTGTCTTCTCGATCGCGACGGATAACGAGCGCTTCACGACGTACCTCATCTTTCCGTACACGTTTGTTGCCTCAGCAATCTTGATTCCGTTTATGCGAGGCCTGTTTACGACGCTGACGGATGCGACCGCGCGGCTGATTGGCGTGGAGCGCCGCGTGCTCGTCGTTGGTGAGGCATCTGCGACCCGCAGCGTTGAGGCCGCACTCCGCGATGCAGCACCAGGCGCGGGCCTGCGCACCGTTGCCCACGTCGACGACGTCGACCACCTGGCCGACGCGATCGCCGAGCACCATCCGCACGACGTCGTCCTGGCCCGACCACCGGACGATGAGACGATGCTGATTGCCCTTGAGGCTTGCCGCGAGCGCCGCATTCGCCTGCGCGTCGTGCCGACGGCCGCGGGTCTGCTTGCCCACCATGCCGACTACGTTCCTGGCCTAGCCGTGCCGCTCTTCGACATCGTGCCGCCAACGATCCAAGGCGTCGACTGGTTCGTCAAGCGCGCGTTCGACCTGCTCATCTCCGCTGCACTCTTGATCTTGCTCAGCCCAATTCTGCTGATTTCGATCCTGATGATCCGCCTCACCTCCCCCGGCCCGATCTTCTTCCGCGACCAGCGCGTTGGTCTCGGTGAGCAGCCCTTCGCCATGCTCAAGTTGCGCAGCATGACGTCGAATGCCGAGCAGGAGCAGGCCGAGCTCGAAGATCAGAACGAGGCCGATGGCGCTCTCTTCAAGATTCGTAACGACCCGCGCATCACACCGGTTGGCCGCGTGCTGCGTCGCTTCTCGATCGATGAACTGCCACAGCTGTTGAATGTCCTCAACGGCCAGATGAGCCTCGTCGGCCCGCGCCCACT
>CAXNNM010000046.1:0-6973 GCA_964203735.1 Gaiellales bacterium
CATAAAACTCGTTAGACGACTGCACGAAACCCAAAGGTTTCGCATAGTCGTTCCATTGCTCGGTTTTCAAAGACCACACGCCAATGGCGCGACCGCGGAGATTAGCAGAGATCCGAGGATTCCTACAGCACCTTCCACGACAATCGGGCGCAGACAGCGGCAAACCGCCGTTCCGTGCGCGACAGGTCGCACAGTACCGCAGACCACAAGAACGGTGCGCCGGTAGAACACTGACGGTGTTCAGCCGGTGATCAGGCGCACAAAATCCCTGCGCCCACGCTGCAAAACACGACCTACGAGGACCTCTCGCGGCAGGTCGATTTCCTCGACCGTTTCGCCATCCAAACGCACGGCACCGCCCGTAATCAAGCGGCGGGCCTCACCACGCGACGCGACACCAAGGTGATCGACGAGCAACGCCGGCAGATGCACGATTGGGTCTGCGCCAAGAACGACCGTTGGAATGTCCTCGGGAATCTTGTGCTCCGCGAACTGCCGTCGGAAAGCATCTGCGGCCTGCTCGGCCTCTTCATCACTATGAAAACGTGCTGTGATCGCGAAGGCCAGGGCGCGTTTGGCCTCAACTGGTTCGGTCTCCCCTGCCGCCAGCGCCGCGATCCGACCAGTGACGTCCTCTTCGGACAGGCCCGAGGCGAGGCGGTACCAGGCTGGCATTGCCTCGTCGGGGATCGACATCGTCTTGCCGTACATCTCGGCGGGAAGATCGTCGAGCCCGACGAAGTTGCCGAGCGACTGGCTCATCTTCTGCGTACCGTCCGTGCCGACCAGCAACTCGTGCGTCATGATCGACTGCTGTGGCATTCCGGCCTGCTCCTGCAGATCACGACCAACCAGCAAGTTGAACTTCTGGTCGGTGCCACCGATCTCGACGTCAGCGTTGATCGCGACGGAGTCGTAGCCCTGCAGCAATGGGTAGAGCAATTCTTGGAGGGAGATCGGCGCGCCCCCTGTGTAGCGCTTATTGAAATCGTCGCGCTCGAGCATCTGGGCCAGCGTCGACTTGGCAGCAAGATCGAGCAGGCCACCGGCGCCGAGCTCGCCAAGCCATTCAGAATTATGACGAATCTCAATCCGGTCGACGTCGAGGATCTTCGAGAACTGACGGAGGTAGTCGGCCTCGTTGGCGGCAATCCGCTCGGGCGTCAACATCGGTCGCGTCTTCGACTTGCCACTCGGGTCGCCCACGCGCGCCGTAAAATCACCGACGATCAGGACCGGCAAGTGCCCGGCCTCCTGGAAGGTCGCCAACTTCGAGAGGACGACTGACCAACCAAGCGTCACGCTGACTGCGGTGGGATCGAGACCAAGCTTGATCCGCAGCGGGCGTTTCGTCTCGGCGGCCTCGGCCAGCCGCTTCTCGAGCGCGCCTTGTGGCAGCACATCGACGGCGTTACGCAGCAGTGGGCGAAGGTGATCCGACATCCAGATACGGACAATAACCGCGCGGGCAGGGCGCGTGCGGGATACCATGCGTAAGCGCGCTCCGGTGAGTGCGCTACACCTATGGCCCGACGAAGATCCCTCCTCCGCCGCTCCGGTCGCCTCGCCCTCGAGTTACCAGAGCCGACAGCCCCCTACGAGGACCCTCGACGACGTCGCTGGCGCTGGTTGCGCGTGACGCTGATCGCGTTCCTGCTCGGCCTCGTGCTGGTGTCGGCGGCGAGCTACGGGTTCATCACCGCAATCACGACGAACCTGCCGGACCTGCGCCAGTTCGATGGGAATACGACAGATCTCGCGCAAGACGGCTCAATCTGGGTGACGGGAACGACCGGCACGCCACGCCGCGTCGCCATTCTCCGCTCGAGCGAGTCGCGCGTGATCGTCCAGAGCAACCAGATCTCCAAAGACATGAAGAACGCAGTCGTCTCCGTGGAGGACAAGCGCTTCTACGAGCACAATGGCGTCGATCCGAACGGCATTGCCCGCGCGCTCTTCAACCGCTTCACCTCCGGGACCAACGAGGGCGCCAGCACGATCACGCAACAGCTCGTCAAGAACACCTACCTGACGAACACGCAAACCGTACAACGCAAGGTTCGTGAGGCCTCCCTCGCCTGGCAACTCGAGCAGCGCTGGTCGAAGGATCGCATCCTGACGGCGTACCTCAACACCGTCTACTTTGGCCACAACACCTACGGCGTGGAGAGCGCCGCGAAGTACTACTTCGGCTTGTCCGCGCGCGAACTCGACCCGGCCGACTCCGCACTCTTGGCCGCCGTCCTCAAATCGCCCTCAACGTACGACCCGATTGCCAGTCCAGAGTCGGCACTCGCCCGCCGCAACGTGGTGCTGGAGCAGATGGGTGCCCAGGGCTATCTGGACGCCGATACGGTTGCCGTTGAGAAGGGCCGCCGTCTTCTGCCAGTCACACGCATCGAGCCCAAACAACTCGACACCACAATGCCCTACTGGGTGCAGTTCATCACCGAGCAACTCGTCAACAAGTTTGGGACCGGTCAGACCTTCGGCGGCGGAATGAAAGTGGTCACGACGCTGGACATGAACGAACAGCGCGCAGCCGAGGAGACACTCAAGAACACGCTCCCCCGCACAGGCGGACCACAAGGCGCGCTCGTCTCTATCGATCCCAAGACCGGTGAAGTGCTGGCGATGGCCGGCGGCAAGCCCTACTCAGTCAAACACCAGTTCAACGTCCCGGCCGATGCGCACCGTCAGCCCGGCTCGGCCTTCAAACCGTTCGACCTGCTCGCAGCATTCGAAGTCGGCGTCCGCCCGACAACCACGTTCCGCAGCGAGAAGGTGCTCTTTGATCTCGGAGGCGGCCAGTTCTGGTTCGTCACGAACAATGAGAGCAGCTACGGCAAGGATCTCACCCTCCCCGAGGCGCTGATCGCGTCCGACAACACGGTGTTCGCACAGCTGACGATGCTGATCAAGCCGTCCGTGATTGCCGACGTAGCCCACAGGCTCGGCATCATCTCGCCGATCGACGCGGGCCAACCAGCCATCGGGCTCGGCGGCCTCTACGTGGGTGTGACACCCCTTGAGATGGCACACGCCTACGCCACGATTGCCAACAGTGGGATGCGGGTTGGTGGCTCCGTCCTCTTCCACTCACCCGACTCGGGGATCACCGATCCGTCGATGGAGCCGATCTCGATCAAGCGGATTGAGTTTCCTGATGGCTCCACACTGACGAACACACCTACTTCCATTCAGGCCGTCCCCGCCGACCATGCACTGGCAACGATCGACGCCATGAAGGGTGTCGTTGCTGATGATGCGGGCTCAGGCAACGCCGCAGCGATTGGTCGTCCCGTGGCTGGCAAGACGGGTACTACTTCGGACTTCAAAGACGCCTGGTTTGTCGGCTTTACGCCACAGCGCGCAACAGCGGTCTGGGTTGGACATGAGAACCCCGCTTTGCCGATGCGACGCGCCTTCAACGGTGGCCCCGTCTACGGCGGCACCTATCCGGCAATCATGTTTTCGACATTCATGAAGTCGGCCATGCGCGGGTTACCGGTCGAAGATTGGGACGCCCCAATGGGCGAGCCGTCCTCCTCGATCTCGATCGACCCGCGAACGAATCAGCGCGTGCCCGCTGGATGCAAGCACGCAATCGAGGTCGTGTGGGCAGATGCCTTGGCGCCAAGCACGATCGGGCCCTGCGAAACGAACCTCATCTCGGTCCCCGATTTTACGGCGTCCACAAAACGTCAGGCAATCAGACTCTCGACTGGCTCCGGGCTTCAGATTCGGTTCCAGTATCGACCCGCCGAGCCAGGTGAAGATCCCGGCACGGTCGTGGTGCAGACGCCCTCGCCGCTCGCCGCAGTCGAAACAGGCAGCATCGTCACGCTGATCGTCGCACGACGCGTGCCGAGCGTGCTCGTGCCCGACGTCATTGCCTCCGCGTCAACGCCTAGTTCGACGGAAGCCGCCGTGGCGCGTCTCGAGGCCGCCCAATTCCGGGTCGTTATCCTCGATCAGCAGGATGGCTATGGCCTACCGATTGGTTCGGTCGTCAATCAAGAACCCGCCAGTGGAAAGCCGGCACCGCTCGGCTCTGTCGTCACGATCTCTGCGAGCGGTACCTACGCGGGCGCCATCGTCCCGAACATCAGTGGCCTGACCGTGGAAGAGGCAAGCCAACGCCTCGCTGAGGTTGGACTGGTGCCGCAGGCGATCAATGCCGATGGTCTGCTTCGTCCTGCCGATCGTGTCTTTAGCGTTGAGCCTTCGGCCGGTAGCAAGGTCCCACGCGGCACGAAGATTACGCTCTACGTCTCGCCCATCTAGCGAGATCAGCGCGGCCACAGATCGTGGCACCGACGACCGCATCAGTGGTGCTCTAGCCGCGTACGGCGGCCGAGTAGATGCGCGACTTGATGAGTCGACTGCCCGACAGATCGGTGCGCGCCCAGACCAGGCGTCCAGCACCAAAGGCTGGATCGGAGAGTCGTGCTGTGGAACGCTCAACAGCAGTCACGCGGGTGCTCTTGCCCGTCGCCAAATTGACCACCCAGAGCGCATCCTGCGTCCCACCTTGTCCCTCGCGTCGACGCACTGCAACGAGTCCTCCCGCGACGGAGGGGCGTGTCACCTCGAAGCTTTCCTGCTTCGAGAAGGGCACCGACTTCAGCAGCGTGCGCTTCGTACCGTCGGGCGCGTAGGCCACGACGGCCAGCTGCTGTAACCCCTTGCTGAGCGTGCGCCGGTTCGCAACGATCGTGCCGTCTTCAGCCACGGCAACCGAGTAGAGCGTCGCCGTTGCGGCGGTCGGCTCTTGCGCGCGGATCGAGACCTCTCCTGTCACGGCTCGAAAGCCAACCAGGGTTCCGCCGGCCGCCGTTCGCGCCGACCAGGCAATCCCCGCAGCGCCGGCAGACAAGGACGTCAGCTCGCCTCCGGATTGCTCGGCCGCCACCAAGATCGCCGCCGTGCCGCCGACGTTGGGGGCGATCAAGATCGCGTTGTTGTCTGCCCAGACGACGGCCGAGCCAGTGGTGGTCACGAGATGTGGCGTGGTAATCGCTGCCGGGTCGGTGGTGTCCTCCGCGACCAGATTGGAGGCTCCAGTGGCGCCAACGCTCGCGACGTAGCCACCGGTTCCCGGAAATGCGACGGCATAGGCGAACGCACCAGTCGCACCGGTGACGGGCGCCTGCACGGCGTTACACGGTGTCGTCTCACAGGGCTGGTCGACGACGGTCGCATTCTTGCCGGCTGTGCGTACGATCAGCCGATCACCGCGAAACGCGGCCACAGTTCGAACGTTGCCGTCATTCCGACCGACCTCAAGCCACGCAAAATCGCCCTCACCAATCGCGGGCGCTGCGATCCAGCTGGTCGTCGTCGAATAGGCGACGACGGGCGTTGCGACGACTCCGGCCATCAGCCAACCGTACTGGATACCAGCGGCGGATTTGTAAGCACCGCTGCCAACTCATCCGCCACGCGCTGCTGCTGTTCCTCGCTGAGGGCACCAAAAAACGGGAGTGCCAGAGCGCGAGCAGAGATGCCCTCACAGATCGGAAACTCGCCGGGGCGATGGCCGCGTGCCTGATAGAACGGCTGGAGGTGGATCGACGGCAAGTACGGCTTGGACGAGACGCCGCGTTCAGCCAGCAGACCAATCACCGCGTTGCGGTCGACCCCTTCGTCGAGCAGGACGGTGTAGACAAACCACGAGCGCGTATCGCCTGGCACCACGGCGGGCAGTTCGATGCCAGAAACTCCTGCGAACAACGCGTTGTAGCGTTCCGCCACGGCAGACCGCTTGCCGAGAATCTCGTCGAGTCGTTCGACCTGGGCCAGCCCCACGGCGGACGAGAGATCGTCCATGCGGTAGTTCCAACCGAGGCGGTCATGTTCGAGCCAGGCGCCGGCGTCCGAACGACCTTGGTTGCGCAGGCTCAAGATGCGCTCGTAGACCGCTTCGTCATCGGTTGTGACGATGCCACCTTCGCCCGTAGTCATCTGCTTGTTGGGATAGAACGCGAAGATCGTCGGCGAGCCGTGCGTGCCGATCATCTGGCCCTGGCGCTTAGCGCCAAGCGCCTCGGCGCCGTCCTCAACGATCGCCAGACCGTGACGATCGGCGATCGCGCGAATCTCCTCGATCTTGCAGGGCAGTCCAAAGATGTGGACCGGGACGATCGCCTTGGTACGAGGCGTAATTGCTGCCTCGACTGCGGCTGGGTCGAGATTGAACGAGATCGGATCGACTTCCGCGAACCTAACATCCGCTCCGGCCTGCAACACGCAGTTGGCAGAGGAGATAAACGAGAACGGCGAAGTGATGACCTCATCGCCGGGACCGATGCCAGCCTGGACGAGGCCAAGATGAAGACCCGCTGTGCCACTCGAGACCGCAGCCGCGTATTTGACACCAACCCAGTCGGCGAAGGCGCGCTCGAAGCGCGGCCCCATCGGGCCGAGCGAAAGCATGCCCGAGCGCAGCACCTCGAGCACGAGCTCTTCCTCGCGTGGACCGATATCCGGCTGTGCGAGCGGGATTGGTGCGCCAGCGGCGCTCACCTCAGGAGGGAAACTCGAGGTAGGTCTTCGACAGTTCGTGTCGACCGTGGACCGTGTCGAAGAACAGCTTCTGAATCTGCTTCGTGATCGGGCCCGTGCCGATGTGATGATCGTCGAGAGAGGCGACCGGGGTCACCTCTGCGGCCGTGCCGGTCAGGAACACCTCGTCGGCGAAGTACAGCTCGGCGCGCGTCAGATCGTGTTCGACCGTCTCGATGCCGATCGTGGCAGCCATCTCCATCACCGCGTGGCGCGTAATGCCGGGGAGACAGGAGGCGCTGATCGGCGGGGTGTAGAGCTTGCCGTTCATCACCGCGAAGACGTTCTCGCCCGAGCCGTCAGCAACCAGACCAGCCTCGTTGAGGAGGATCGCCTCGTCGTAGCCGTGCTTGAGCGCCTCCATCTTCGCGAGCTGCGAGTTGAGGTACTGGCCGGAGGCCTTGGC
>CAXNNM010000047.1:0-6958 GCA_964203735.1 Gaiellales bacterium
GAGCTGCGAGGGGATGTCACGATCGACGACGTCCTGACTGTCCTCCAGCGTGCCGAGATGGCCTCTCGCATGGTCGGCGAAATTCAACGCAATGTCGACGAGCTCGGTTTGGATGGTCGCCTGGTCTCGATGCAGCTCGGCGAGCTCTCGGACGGCGTGCTCGACGAACGCATGGCGACGATTCGCGATTATCGCAACGCGGAAGCGACGAGCAGTGACGAAGAGGTGCTCGAGATAGTTGCGAGTCTTACCTATCAGGATTTGGTCGGCGTCCATGCCCTTGGTCGGGCGCTCGGGCATGAAGATAGTTCGGTTGTGAATGGCTCATTGCGACCGCGGGGCTATCGCGCGCTGGCACATATTCCTAATTTGACGGATCTCGAAGCCACCCAGATCGTGGCCGCGTTCCCGACTTTTGATGCCCTGATGCGCGCCACCTTGCGCGAACTGGCAGCTGTCGAAGGGGTCTCGCAGACAAAGGCCGCCGACGTGCAGCAGGGCCTTCGTCGGCTGCACGACCGGTTGCTCCGGAACGCGAAATAACCTCCCCCATTCGCGACCAAGAACCGTTATCCTTTTGACTCTAGGTCGGAGGGAGCACCGAGTGTTCAAAGTCGGAGATCGGATCGTCTATCCCCAGCACGGCGCTGGCATCATCGATGGCATCGAACAGCGCACGGTCTTGGGTGAAGAGGTCGAGTACCTCACGATCCGAATCATCGCCGACGACCTAGTGGTGCGGATTCCCGTCAACCGCGTCGACGAACTGGGTCTCCGCCGCGTGATGGACATGAAGGGCGCAAACGCTGTCCTCGCGGTGTTGGCCGAGGAAATCCCGGCTGACACAGGCTCTTGGAGCCGTCGCTTCCGGATCAACAAGGACAAGATCCGCTCCGGTGACGTCAAGGAAATCGCTGAAGTGATTCGTGATCTGTCGCTGCGAGATTCCGAGCGTCCGCTCTCGTCGGGTGAGCGCCAGCTCTTGTCGCAGGCCATGCGCATCCTCTCGTCCGAGCTCCGCTGGGTGCTTGATAAGGACGAGGAAGCTACGAATGAGCATCTCGATAAGCTCCTCGCCGATCTTGCGACGGCCCGCGCCGAGGCGCGCGCCGCGCGCTCCGTCTAAGCGCTGATGGCTGAGGCGGTGGCCGTCTGGGCGGTCGTGGTCGCGGCTGGCTCGGGTGAGCGGCTGGGTGCAGAGCATCCCAAAGCCTTCGTCGCGTTCGGCGAGAATCCGCTGGTCGCAGCCTCGGTCTCGGCGCTTGATGACCACCCCGGCATCGATGGCATCGTAGTTGTGGTGCCCGAGGGTTGGGAGGAACGCGCGACCTTCATGGTCGACGATATTGGCGCCGGTAAGGTGTCGATCGCGATCGCAGGTGGGGCTTCCCGTTCCGACTCGGTCGCTCTTGGCGTCGCCGAAGTGCCAACCGACGCGGTGCTCATTCTCGTGCACGATGCTGCCCGCCCACTTGTTTCGGCCGAGCTGATCGGCCGCGTGCTGGCAGGCTTTTCTGATGGTGCGGATGGCGTCATTCCTGCGCTGCCGATCGTCGATACCGTCAAGCGTGTAGATGGTGCGGGGCGCGTCGTCGAGACCGTCGAGCGGGAAGATCTACGCACGGTCCAGACACCACAGGGCTTTCTCGCCGATGTGCTCAGGCGCGCCTTGGCTGCGCCAGATCGCGCGACCGGTACCGATTGCGCCAGCCTCGTCGAGCGTATTGGTGGCACGGTCGTGACGGTCGAGGGCGACCCGCGGGCGATCAAGATCACGACCCGCGACGATCTACGGCGTGCCGAGGAACTTCGCGATGCTGACTGATCATCACACGCACCTGCGGCCCGACGACGATCCACTTGACGAAGAGGCATTGTCGATCGAGACGATCGTGCCGCACGTTGCAGCCGCGATGGATCAGGGGCTCGAGGCCGTCGCAATCACCGAACACATTTACCGCTTTCGGGCGGCGAAGCCCGCTTGGGCGCACGAGTACTGGCAGACGCAGACCGAGTGGGATATCGACGCCTACTGGGAGGCTCTCAGCGAGGCTAAGGCGATTGGCTTTCCGCTGCTGATCGGCATCGAATGCGACTGGCTGCCGGACGGGCAGGACGTGCTCGTCGAGGCATTGCGTGGCCGTCCTTGGGATCTGATCCTTGGCAGCATCCACTGGGTTGACGAGGGCGCGGTCGACTACGACCTCTACTCCGCCTTCGACCACATCGATTCGGAGGCGCTCTGGCGCGGCTACGTCGACCGCTATACCCGAGCCGCCATGAGCGGCCAGTTCGATGTCATGACGCATTCGGATCTACCGAAGTCGTTCGGTCCGCTGCCGTCCCCGACGACCCTCAACTGGGCCTACGACACGATCGCCGATGCGCTCGCCGAGGCGGGCGTCTGTGTCGAGATCTCGACCGCGGGCCTGCGCAAAGCCGCCCAGGAGCTGTATCCATCGCAGGCATTGCTTGAGCGCTACTGCGAACGCGGCGTACCGATCGTGCTCTCGTCCGATGCGCACGTGCCCGCGGATGTTGGTCGCGACTTCGACCTCGCTGTAGAGGCGGCGCTGGCTGCGGGCTACTCTGAAGTCATGCAGATCAAGGGACGCGATCGTCGGGCAGTACCCATTGGCTGACTTCCGGGTTGGCACAGCGGTTGATGCGCATCGCCTTGTTGCGGGGCGCACCTTGGTCTTGGGTGGCGTCACGATCGAGCACACGCATGGGCTCGAAGGGCATTCCGATGCAGACGTCGTTTGTCACGTCCTGACGGACGCGCTACTTGGAGCAACCGGTCTTGGCGATATCGGTCGCATGTTTCCCTCCAACGATGAGTGGGAGGGGGCGGCGTCGATCGACCTGCTCCGGCTCGCCTCCGAACGCATCGCAGCGGAGGGCTGGAGCCTTGTCAATGCCGATTGCATGGTTGTAGCGATGCAGCCACGCATTGCGCCGCATGTCGATGCGATGCGTACCGCCTGCGCCGCGGCGATGGGGTCGACTGCCGATCGCGTCTCCGTGCGGGCCACGGGTACGGATGGTCTTGGTTTTACCGGCCGTGGTGAGGGCATTGCCGCCCAGGCCGTCGTGCTTGTCGAGCGCTAAGACGCGCCGTCTCAGTCGTTGACTCAGGCGTCGGCTGCACCCTTCGGGATCGGCGGCAACTGAAAGCCACCCATCTCCTGCAAGCGGTCAATGCGCTCTTGCAGCGGTGGGTGCGTGTCGAACAGGCCTGCCATCGAGGAGCGCATGCCCTTGTTGTCGCGTAGCGGCGACTCGATCCACAGGTGAGCAGTCGCGCGATTGACCTTCGCAAGTGGACGCTGATCGGCGGCGAGCTTGTACAGCGCACGGGCTAGACCCTCCGGGTCTCCTGTCAGCTCGGCTGCCGTGGCGTCGGCGAGATACTCGCGGCGTCGGGAGAGCGTCATTTGGAGCAGGGCGGCTCCAATCGGGGCGAGGATGATCGCGACGATCGCGAGGATTGCGCCAAGCGGATTATTGTCGTTGCTATTGCGGTTGCCGCTAAATACCATCGACCAGAGCAGCATGTCGGCGATCATCGAGATCACGCCGACCATCACTGCGGCGAGCGTCATCAGTCGTACGTCGCGATTACGGATGTGCGCCATCTCATGGGCCATCACGCCTTCGAGTTCGCGCTTATCGAGTAGTTGCAGAATGCCCGTGGTGGCGGCGACATACGCCTTGTCGGGAGTACGGCCTGCTGCAAACGCGTTCGGCGCGGGGTCGTCGATGATGTAGATATCGGGCGTCTTCGCGAGTCCAGCGGCGATCGCCGCGTTTTCGACGGTGCGAAATAGCTCTGGGGCATCTTCCTTCGCGATCTTGTGGGCGCCGCTTGCCGACGCCACGATCGAGCCAGCGGCGATGTAGCCGAAGATGCCGTAGCCGACTGCGACCATCGCCATGATCAGGCCGTAGCCCGACCCGAAGGCAACATTGATTGCCGCCACGATCACGGCCATCAACACGATGAACAGGAAGATCACCAGCAGTGTCCGCATCCGTGCGGACCGAATCTGTTGTTGCAGCGTCATTAGTTGAGGTCAACCTTGATGGGCTGGCGATCCGCATCGTCTTCGAGGCGATAGAACTCGCGGGGCGAGAATCCAAACGCGCCCGCGATAAACGAGGTTGGCACGGTCTGCTGCTTGGTGTTGAACGACTGCACGACCGAGTTGTAATAGCGGCGCGAGGCGGCAACCTTGTCTTCCGTGTCAGCCAGCTCTGTCTGGAGGTGGACGAATGACTCGACTGCGCGTAGCTCGGGATAGGCCTCAGCGATGGCGAACAACTTGCCAACTGCGGACTGCATGGCGCCGTCTGCGTCCGCCTTTTCGGACAGCGACTTGGCGCCGAGTGCTTGGGCGCGGGCGTTGCTGACGTTCTCGAAGGCAGCGCTCTCGTGCGTGGCGTAGCCCTTGACGGCCTCGACGAGGTTGGGGATCAGGTCGGCGCGGCGCTTGAGTTGAATATCAATCGACGATTCGCCTTGGTCCGCTTCGTTGCGGAGGCGCACGAGGCCGTTGTAGGCGATCACAAGCCAGAGCAGGATCACGACGACGATCACGGCGATCACGATCAGCAGGATGTTCATTGGGTCAGGGTGCCCTTGTGGATTCGGATGGTGGTGATGGTGCGCAGTGGTCTGCGCTTCGCCTCATGGTAGCGGCGGAGGAGCGGGTTGTTATGAGTCAGCGGATGTCACAAAGGGGTCAGACCCTTATGTGACATCGTGGTTGCTGGCGCCGCTGTCTTCTAGAGATCAGTTGGATGTCACAGAAGGGTCTGACCCCTTTGTGACATCCGCACCCCCAGCGCCACTCGTGCCGCACAGGCCTGTCGGCGGAGTTGCTGATCGGACAGTGCCATGTCAGCCTCGTGTCTTTGTGACGACGGGTCTAGCGGGGTAGGCGGAGATGCCCGTCGATCTGCTCTGCCAAGCCATCCTTGATCAGGAGTGCGGCGAGTGCTGGATCGAAGCTGCCCAAGGCGAGCGGTGCTTCCCGCAGCTGGTCGAGCAAGCGGCTGCGGGCCTGTCGACGTGAGCCCTCGAAGCGGCTCTGTTTGCGGAGTGGTTCGTAGCGTCGCCCGCGGCTGGGGCAGAGGTCGGCGAGCGGACAGGCGTCGCAACGAGGGATCCGAGCCAGGCAGATAGTTGCACCGAGGTCGAAGAGTCCCTGTGTCAGATCGTGCGCTCGGCCGGGTGGTGGTTCGAGTTCTGTTGCACCAAGTGATCGTTCTAGGATGCGCAAGATGTTGACGTCAAGAGGGATCACGTCGTGGTCGAAGGCGAGTGCACAGACAGCAGCCGCTGTGTACAGTCCGACGCCCGGTAAGGCGCGCCAGCCGGCCTGGTCCTGCGGAATGCCGTGCTCGGCGAGTTGACGGGCTGCCTCGTGGAGCGAGACGGCGCGACGGTTGTAGCCGAGACCCTGCCAGGCGCTGATCACGTCTGCCCCCGAGGCTGCAGCGAGCTCGCCTGCGGTGGGCCAACGCTCCAGCCACGCAGTCCAGCGTTCGATCACGCGATCGACCTGTGTCTGCTGGAGCATCACCTCGCTGACGAGGATCGCGTACGGGTCGCGCGTGTGTCGCCAGGGCAAATCGCGTCCGTGCGTTTCGTACCACGCAAGGACACGATCGGCGAGTTGCTCGGGCGTCAGCGACACTCGGGCAGCGTAGTGCGCGCGCCTCTCGGCGCGGTCCGCGTGCATTTGTGGACTAAGTGGACTAAGATACGGGCTATCGTGACTGACATCGTGAATGTGCATGAGGCAAAGACGCATCTTTCGAAGTTGTTGGCACGCGTCGAGGCGGGCGAAGAGATCATCCTCGCTCGTGGTGGAACGCCGATCGCGAAGATCGTGCCGATGCCGGTCAAGCGCGAATGGGCGGGGCCAGGCGCGTGGAAGGGCAAGTACGACATCCCCGACGATGCGTTTGAGTGGAGCGAGGCAGAACTCGAGGAGATGTTTAACAACCCGGTGTTTCCCAATCATCCCGATTGGGAAGATTGGGTCCGTGGTCGTGGGCCAAAGCCCGAGTAGCCGCATGGGACTTCTGCTTGATACTCACGCGGCTCTGTGGTGGTTGGCAGATGCCACAGCGCTTCCACGCGAAGCGAAGGCCGCGATCGCCGGTGCCGTCAACGGCGAAGGGGTATTTGTCAGTTCTGTCTCGGTGCTCGAGGTTGCCGAGAAATCCGGACGCCGGCAGATGCCGCCCGCAGCAACCTTTGTTGCCGACATGGAGGCGTCGGGGTTTCGGCTGTTGGCTTTCGACACGCAAGATGCGATCGCGGTTGAGGACCTTCCGCGCATTCACGGCGATCCTCTCGATCGTGCAATCGCCGCCCAGGCTCAGCGGAGGCAACTCACGCTGATGACGAGTGATCAGCGTCTCGCCCAGTATCCAATCGCCATCTACCGCCTCTGAACCCCGATGACTGCCATTCTCCGACCATGACTGTTCGCGTCCGCTACGCACCTGCGCCCACAGGCGATCTTCACGAGGGTGGCGCAATGGTGGCCGTGGCCAACGATCTCTTGCGGCGTCGGTACGGCGGAGCCTTCGTTCTACGGATCGACGATACGGACGACGAACGCCTCGCTGAGGGCGCAGTTGAGCGGATTTGTCGCGATCTTGCCTGGCTCGGCATCGTGGTTGATGAGGGACCAGACGTTGGACTGCACGCGCCCTATCGGCAGTCGCAGCGCCTCGACTTACATCTCGCTGTCGCCGAGCAGCTCGTTGCGACGGGGATGGTCGAGCGCCTGCCTGACGGCGCGATCGTGTTGCCGGGCGCCACGCAGGATGTCACGATCGACGACTGCAGCCGTGGTCCAATTCGGATTCCTGCCGACGAGCTCGACCGCACCGTGCTCGTGCGGTCCGACGGTCGGCCGACGTATCACCTCGCAACCGC
>CAXNNM010000048.1:0-6926 GCA_964203735.1 Gaiellales bacterium
GTTTGGGTATTGCCTATCTGCCGGGTCAAGACAGTCCGGACCCGGGCGTACACACCGCAAATCTCGTTGCTGCAATTACTCAGGTCTGTGACGAAGAGGGTATGCCGGTGCCGCAGATCATCGTCGAGCCCGGTCGCTCAATCGTCGGCAGCGCGGGTGTGACGCTCTACACGGTGGTGGGTATCAAGACCGTGGGTGATGGCTCGACGTGGGTTGCGGTGGACGGTGGGATGGGCGACAACCTCCGCGTGGGCCTCTATGGCGGCACCTATGCACCCGTGGTCGCTGCTCGCCCGCTCGACCCGTCTGCAGGCAGCGTTCGGATTGCCGGACGGAACTGCGAGTCGACCGACGTCCTGGTCGACGGCATCGAATTGCCCGAGATCCACGTTGGCGATGTGATTGCAGTTCCCGCCACGGGTGCGTATCACCAGACGATGGCCAACACGTACAACCTGTTCGGTCGCCCAGCTGCGGTGCTCGTCGGCAACGCTGACGCCACGCTGATTACACGGCGTGAGTCCACCGACGAGTTGTTTCTGCACGACATCTAGGATCTCGACCTTTGATGATGGGGGAGGACACCTCGCACTCCCGCGTACGGGTCCTGTGGCACCCTACCCAGATGCCGCCGTTTCGCTTTGCTGGATCGTTTGAGCCGAAAGGCGATCAGCCGCGTGCGATCGCCGGGATCTGTGAGGGCATGGAGGCGGGTGAGCGCTTCGTCACCCTGCTCGGCGCTACGGGTACCGGCAAGACGGCCACGATGGCGTTCGTTATTGAGCAGCTGCAACGTCCCGCGCTCGTGATCGCCCACAACAAGACGCTGGCGGCCCAGCTCTGCAACGAGTTCCGCGAGTTCTTCCCGGACAACGCGGTCGAGTACTTCGTGTCCTACTACGACTACTACCAGCCCGAGGCGTACATCGCCACGTCCGACACCTACATCGAGAAGGATGCGGTTGTTAACGACGACATCGACCGTCTGCGCCACGCCGCGACCGCGTCACTGCTGACGCGGAAAGACGTCATCATCGTGGCTTCGGTCTCGTGCATCTACGGCCTGGGTTCGCCCGACGAGTACAAAGAGCGGCTCGTGATCCTCAAGAAGGGTAAGGACACGAACGGGCGCGACGAACTGCTCCGGAGCCTTGTCGATATTCAGTATCGGCGCAACGACACAGCGCTTGGACGCGGCAAGTTTCGTGCTCGTGGCGACGTCATCGAGCTGCAGCCTGCGTACATGGAGACGGCGTATCGGATCTCGTTGTTCGGCGATGAGGTCGAGTCGATCACGCACTACGACCCACTGACCGGCGAGGTCTTGGGGCGACTTGAGGAGCTCGTGGTCTATCCCGCCACGCACTACGTGACAGACCCCCTGACGGTCGAGCGCGCGACCCAAGAGATCTATCGCGAGATGGAGGAGTGTGTACGGGCGTTCGAGGCGGATGGCAAGATCCTCGAGGCTCATCGCATCCGCCAGCGCACGGAGTACGACATCGAGATGCTCCGCGAGCTCGGCTACTGCAATGGTGTCGAGAACTACTCGCGGATTTTCGAAGGGCGTCCGCCTGGCTCGTCGCCCTTCACGCTGATGGACTACTTTCCCGGCGACTACCTGCTCTTCGTCGACGAGTCGCATCAGACGATCCCGCAGATCGGCGGCATGTACGAAGGTGATCGCTCGCGCAAGACGCAGTTGATTGATTACGGGTTCCGTCTTCCCTCAGCACTGGACAATCGTCCGCTCCAATTCCCCGAGTTTCTGTCCAAGGTTGGGCAAGGCATCCTCGTCTCGGCAACGCCGGGCGCGTTCGAGGCCCGCGAGGGTGGTCGCGTCGTCGAGCAGATTATTCGCCCAACGGGTCTGATCGACCCGATCATCGATTTGCGCCCCACCGAGGGTCAGATCGACGACCTGCTGGGAGAGATCCGAGAGCGCGAAGCGAAGGGCGAGCGTGTCCTTGTGACGACGCTGACGAAGAAGATGGCGGAGGACCTCTCGAACTATCTGATCGAGAATGGTGTTCGGACGCGCTATCTGCACTCGGAGATTGACACGCTCGAGCGCATCCAGATCATTCGCGATCTGCGGCTCGGCGAGTACGACGTGCTGGTTGGCGTCAACCTTCTGCGCGAAGGCCTTGATCTACCCGAAGTCTCGTTGGTTGCGATTCTGGATGCCGACAAGGAGGGCTTCTTGCGCGGCCAGACGGCGCTGATCCAGACGATCGGTCGCGCCGCGCGCAACGTCAATGGTCGCGTGATCATGTACGGCGACAGAGAGACGGAGTCGATCAAGGGAGCCGTGCGCGAGACCCAGCGTCGTCGCGACATCCAACTGAAGTACAACGAGGAACACGGCATCACGCCGGAGACGATCATCAAGGGCGTCTCGGACATCGCAGAGTTTCTCTCGTTGGAGAGTCCGAATGTTCCAGCCTCGCAGCGCAGCCGCCGACAGGTACCAGAGGGCCTGGGTCGCAAAGAACTCGAGAAGCTCTCGATCGAGCTCGAAGAGGCGATGTTTATGGCCGCCGAAGAACTCCGCTTCGAGGAGGCGGCCCGCTTGCGCGACGAAATCAAGGGCCTCCGTCGGGAGATCGCCGCGCTCTGATGTCCAGAAGGGGTCAGGCCCGATCTGGACATTAGATAGACGAGCTAGCTCGTCATCCAATGTCCAGATCGGGCCTGACCCCTTCTGGACATCAGAGGCGTGGTCGCTAGAGCAGGAGCCGGAGCCGACGACGGCGACGGCGTCGATCTCGACGCTCATTCGATAGACGAACGAGTTCGTCATCTAATGTCCAGATCGTGCCTGACCCCTTCTGGACATTGGAACTAGATCAGGAGCCCGAGCCGACGACGGCGATTGCGTCGATCTCGACGAGAAAGCCGCCGAGGGTGCTGCCGACCGTGGTACGGGTTGGGCGGTGCGTACCGAAGCGACGGGCGTAGACCACGTTGTAGGCGTCAAAGTCCGCCGCGAGATCCTGCAGATGCGCGGTGATCTTGACGACATCGTTGAGCGTGGCGCCGCCCGCGGCGAGGACGCGCTCGAGGTTGTTGAAGACCTGTTCGGTCTGCGCCGCGACATCGCTGCCGACGATCTGATTGTCATCGTCAAACGGCGCTTGGCCAGCCGTATAGAGCGTCTCTCCCACGCGAATACCTGGCGTGTACGGGGCGGTTGGCGGCGGAGCGCCTTCGGGGTAGAGCAGTTGCTGCTTCATGAACATTCCTCCTAGAACGACACGAGCAGCGTAGTCGCATACCTCCAACCCGTTGTCGGTTGCCGTTTCTGTCCGATCTGGGGCGTAGCATCCCTCAATGGCCTCCATTCCCCCTGATTCCACGCCCGCAGTGCCCAGTCAGCCGGCACCGGTAGCTGCCACGCCGTATCCCGTCTCCTTTGACGTGGAGTACCCGACGGACAAGCGCAATCGCGTCACGGTCTTCTTTCGAAGCATTCTGGCGATACCGGTGATCGTGCTGCTCGAGATGTTCATCAACTCATCCTCAACCTACAGCGGCGACACCGGCACGCAGGCAGCCGTCACCGTCGGCGGCTTTCTTTTCCTACCAACACTGCTCTTGCTGCTCTTTCGTCACCGGTATCCCCGCTGGTGGTTCGACTTTAACGTCAACCTCCTAGCGTTCACGATGCGCGTGATGATGTACGTCTACCTGCTGCGCGACGAGTACCCGTCCACCGAAGATCGTCAGGCGCTCGATCTGATGATCGTCTATCCAGATGCCAAGCAGGATCTGTCGCGCGGAATGCCGCTGGTCAAATGGTTCCTCGCGATCCCGCACTACTTCATCATCTTCTTCCTTGGGATCGCAGTCCTGGCCGTGACGCTGATCGCGTGGTTCGCAATTCTCTTCACCGGACGCTACCCCCGTGGCCTGTTTGAATTTACGGTGGGAACGCTGCGTTGGACAACCCGCGTCAGTGCCTACGCGATCCTGCTGACGACGGACCGATACCCGCCGTTTAGTCTCAAGCCGTAGACCAAGGCGTAGGCCACCAACCGGCTCTGCCGCCGGTGCGATTAGCCTGTCGGGATGTCCGCTGAGCAATCGATCACGATCCGAGGTGCCCGCGAGCATAACCTCAAGGACATCACGGTTGTTCTGCCACGCAACAAACTGATCTGCATCACGGGCCTCTCGGGGTCTGGCAAGTCCAGCCTCGCGTTCGACACGCTCTATGCCGAGGGGCAACGACGCTACGTCGAATCGCTGAGCGCCTATGCCCGCCAGTTCCTCGGCCAGATGGAGAAGCCCGATGTCGATGGCATCGATGGCCTCTCGCCTGCAATCTCGATCGACCAGAAGACGACGTCGCGTAATCCGCGCTCGACCGTCGGCACCGTCACCGAGATCTACGATTACCTGCGCCTGCTCTACGCGCGCTGTGGGCGACCGCACTGTCCCATCTGTCGACGTGCCATCACGGGTCAGAGTGCTGAGCAGATCGTCGAGCAGATCCTTCGCCTGCCCGAGGACACGAAGTTCACGGTTGACGCTCCGATCGTGCGTGGACGTAAGGGTGAGTTCAAAGACGTTCTTGAGCGGCTGCGTGGCGAAGGCTTCACGCGCGTCAAAGTCGATGGTGAGACGCTTCTGTTGGAAGACGAGATCGTGCTCGACAAGAAGTTCAATCACGACATCGCCGTCGTCGTCGATCGTCTCAAGCAGCCGACCGAGCGACGGCGACTGACCGACTCTGTAGAGACCGCGTTGCAACTCGCCGACGGTCTGCTCGACATCGCGATCCAAGACGGCGAGACGCTCACGTTCTCGGAACGCTTTGCGTGCCCCGACCACGGCGTGTCTCTCGCAGAGTTGGCGCCGCGCGTCTTCTCGTTCAACTCGCCCCATGGCGCCTGTGCGCACTGCCACGGCCTGGGTTCGCTCCCCGAGCTGGATCCGACGCTGGTTGAGCCCGATGCGTCGCAATCTCTCAACGCCGGAGCGCTGCAGCCCTGGAATGTTGCTGGGACGAACTTCTTCGAACAGTTGGTGACTGCAATCGCGGAGCGCTTCGAGGTCAACCTCGACACGCCGTGGGGCGAGCTCACAGACGCTGAGCGCGCGCTCTACATGGAAGGTACCGACGGCGAGCGGATCATGGTCTCGTACAAGAACCGGTATGGCCGAAAGCGCGCCTACTCGGTGGCTTGGGAGGGATTGCTGTCGAGTCTTAAGCGTCGGTATGACGAGACCGACTCGCAGCTGCAGAAAGACCGCATCGAAGAGTGGATGGCGATGCGGCCCTGCCCCGAGTGCGATGGCGCGCGTCTGAAGCCCGAGAGCCTGGCCGTCACCGTCGGTGGTCTCTCGATCTACGAGGCCACCAATCAGTCGGTCGAGAAGGCGATTGCTTGGTCGACGTCGCTCGAGCTGACGGAGACCGAGCGACTGATTGCCGAGCGGATCTTCCGCGAGATCGTCGAACGCCTGACGTTTCTCAAGGACGTTGGCGTCGGCTATTTGTCGCTCAATCGTCCGTCGTCGACGCTCTCCGGTGGCGAGGCGCAGCGCATCCGCTTGGCGACGCAGATCGGATCGAGCCTCGTTGGCGTGCTGTACATCCTCGATGAGCCTTCGATCGGACTGCACCAGCGAGACAATCAGCGCCTGCTCGAGACGCTGACACGGTTGCGCGACATCGGCAATACGGTGATCGTCGTCGAGCACGACGAGGACACCATGCGCGCCGCCGACTGGCTCGTCGATATGGGGCCTGGTGCCGGGGAGCATGGCGGGCGCGTTGTGGCTGCTGGTCTGCCGAAGCAGGTGATGAAGTCGAAGGAGTCCGTGACCGGACAGTTCTTGAGTGGTCGTCGCGCAATCGCTGTGCCAGAACGCCGGCCACCCGCGGAGTCGTTCTTGGTCGTCAAGGGGGCGAGCGAGCACAACCTGCGCGGCATCGATGTCGAGATCCCGGTCGGTCGTCTGGTCAGCGTGACGGGTGTCAGCGGCTCAGGCAAGTCGACGCTCGTCAACGACGTCATCCTCCGCGCGATGCAGCAGCACCTGCTGAAGTCACGCGTTCGCTCCGGTGCGCACACGGGCATTGAGGGCGTCGAGATCTTCGACAAGGTGATCGCCATCGATCAGTCCCCGATCGGTCGTACGCCGCGCTCGAACCCCGCGACGTACACGGGACTGTTTGATCACATTCGTCAACTCTACGCGGATACGCCGGACGCCAAGACGCGAGGTTACAAGCAGGGGCGTTTCTCGTTCAACGTCAAGGGTGGTCGTTGCGAGGCCTGTCGCGGCGATGGCACGCTCAAGATTGAGATGCATTTTCTACCGGATGTCTACGTTCCGTGCGAGGTTTGCAACGGGCGGCGGTACAACAAGGAGACGCTCGAGGTGCGTTTCAAAGGCAAGTCGATTGCCGACGTGCTGGAGATGCCGATCGAGGAGGCTCTGGTCTTCTTCTCGAAGATTCCGAAGCTGCGTCGGCGTTTGCAGACGTTGCACGACGTCGGGCTGGACTACGTGCGCTTAGGACAGCCGGCGACGACGCTCTCGGGTGGCGAGGCGCAGCGGGTCAAGCTCGCGACGGAGCTCTCCAAGGTTGCGACGGGCAGCACGCTCTACGTGCTCGACGAGCCGACGACCGGGTTGCACATGGCAGATGTCGAGAAGCTCCTTGAGGTGCTCCAGCGTCTCGTCGAGGCGGGTAACACCGTGCTGATCATCGAACACAACCTCGACGTGATTAAGCAGTCTGACTGGCTGATCGATCTTGGACCGGAGGGTGGTGACGCGGGTGGTGAGGTTTTGGCTGTGGGAACACCGGAGCACGTGGCAACCGTGAAGGCATCGCACACGGGCCGCTATCTCGGACCGCTGCTCGCAGCCGCCAAGAGCAAGGCGCCTGCGTGAGCAAGTACGCTCTC
>CAXNNM010000049.1:0-6920 GCA_964203735.1 Gaiellales bacterium
TTGGCGTACTCGCCACGGATGTAGATATAGGCGGCCGTCCCGCGAATCATCCAGAGGTAGATCAACACGCCCTCGATCAGCATGTGCGGGTTGCGCAGGATGATCTCGCGGTCCTTAAAGGTCCCGGGCTCCGACTCGTCGCCATTGATGACGAGGTAGCGCTCGGCCCCACCGGCGAGGAACGAGGCCTTCTTGCCGGCGGGGAAGCCTGCGCCACCACGACCGCGCAGGTTCGAGGCGATCATCTCGTCGACGAGCTGCTCGCTCGTCATGCCGACGGCCTTGCGCAGCGAGTCGTAGCCACCATTGGCTTCGTACTCCGCGATCTCTCGGCGGCTACCGGCAAATGGCAAAAGCAGCGCGGACGCGTCCGGCTGCGCGAAGGTTGGTCCCTCAGGCATGGCTCTCACTGGGTCGCGGGGTGGCTCGCAGCTCGCTGATCAGCGGTGCGATGTCCTCTGTCTTGAAGTGCTCTTGGTACTCCTCGTCAACCGAGACGACGGGGCCCCAGCCGCAGCCGCCGAGACACTCGACGCGGCGCAGGGTGACCTTGCCATCGGTGGTCGTTCCAGGTGCGACGACGCCAAGCTCTTGCTCGAATGCGCGCAGCACGATGTCGGAGCCAACGAGGGCACAGGAGAGATTCGTGCAGACCTCGACGACGTGGTCGCCGACGGGCTGCAAGAAGAACATGTCGTAGAACGAAGCCACGGCGAGACAGTGAGCCGGCGACAGGTCGAGCCCATCAGCAACGTTCTCGAGCGCCTCGGGCGAGAGCCAGCCGTAGTGCTCTTGCGCGTGACGAAGCGCCGGCAGAATCGCGCTGCGGCGGTCCGGATACTTCGCGATCTCGTCTTGGATCTGGGTGTAGAGATCGGCCACTAGCGGTCCACGTCTCCGAGCACGGGGTCGATCGAGGCGAGGATGGCGATCAGGTCGGCGAGGTAGACGCCTTCGCAGAGTGGAGCCAGCGACTGCAAGAGCACGAGCGAGGGGCTGCGCAGACGAACGCGCCACGGCTTCGGACCACCATCGGCAATCAGGTGGAAGCCAAACTCGCCACGCGCCGACTCGATCGGTGCGTAGACCTCGCCGGCCGGGACGGTGAAGCCCTCGGTGACCAGCTTGAAGTGATGGATCAACGACTCCATCGACGTGTGCAGCTCGTGGCGTGGCGGCAAGACGACTTTGCGATCGTCGGAAATGATCGGGCCACCTGGCATGCCGTCGAGCACCTTCTCGATCAGGTCGACCGAGGCGCGCATCTCTTCGATACGAACGCGGAAGCGCGCGTGGACGTCGCCGCCCTGCTCGACGACCGGCTTGTAGTCGAGCTCGCGATAGGCGCCATAGCCACCGTTTGCAGTACGTAGGTCGTAGGGCACGCCCGAGGCGCGCAGGTTGGGTCCGGTGAGACCCATCTGCATCGCGAACTCCGGCGAGAGGACGCCAACACCCTTGGTGCGACCCAGCCAAATCGGGTTCGCGCCAATCAACTCGTCGTACTGGTCGAGCTGGTTGCGCATAAACGGAATGAACTTCCGGCAGATCGCCTCGAAGCCCTTCGGCAGATCTTCGGCGACGCCACCAACCTGGCAGTAGCGCGGATGCATGCGGGCGCCGCAGACCATCTCGAACAGATCGAGAACCTCGTCGCGCGCACGGAAGCAATAGAAGAGCAGGGCGATGCCGCCAAGATCGACGGAGCCGGTGCCAAGGAAGACGAGGTGTGAGTGCAGGCGAGCGAGCTCTTGGAACAACACGCGGATCCACTCGGCGCGGCGCGGTACCTCCAACTCGAGGGCCTTCTCGGTTGCCATGCAGAACGCCGTCTCACCACTAAAGAAGGACAGGTAGTCCATGCGAGGCACGTACGGAATCGCCTTCCAGTACGTCTTCTGCTCGATGTTCTTCTCGATGCCGGTGTGGACGTAGCCGACCTCGCACTTGAGGCCGACGACGATCTCGCCGTCGAGCGTCGTGACGACACGCAGCACGCCGTGGGTCGACGGGTGGTTTGGCCCGAGGTTGATCTCGAGCAGGTCCGGGTTGTCACTCGACGGATACAGCTCGGACGGCGTCGGCTGCAGGACCTTCTGCGTCGGCCAGGTGCGTGGGAGTTCGGTCGCAGCCATTCGTTACACCTCGTCCGAGAACTGCACGGGCTCGCCGCCGATGGGATAGTCCTTGCGCTGCGGGTGGCCGCCCCAGTCGTCCGGCATCAGGATGCGCCGGAGGTTCGGGTGCCCCTCGAACGTGATGCCCATCAGGTCGAATGCCTCGCGCTCATGAAAGTCGGCGGACGGATAGACGCTGATCAGCGTCGAGATGGTCTCGTTGTCGTCGAGCCAGACCCGGATGCGGAGGCGGCGATGGTTGCCGTCCGTGACGGTCATCACCTTGCAGAGCGTCGTCGAGACCGCGAAGCGCTTCGGGCCGGCGGCCTCGGGCACAGCACCCTTGCCGGAGTGCGAGTAGTGGTTGATGTCGCGCCCGTCGGAGCCACCGCCCCAGTAGCCAGCAACCTCGCCCTGATAGCCGAGGTAGTCGACGACGGTGACGTCGGACAAGAGGTCGTAGCCCTCGTGGTCGCGCAAGAAGCCGCAGACATCGAGCAGGCGGTCGACCGGAATGTCGAGCGTCAGCTCGCCGCGATGCTCGACGCGACGGATAATCACGCCCGCGCCAAACTCGGCCTCGAGGCGATCGCCCGCACCGTTGTCCGGCTCGCCCCAGGTGGGCGAGTTGATCTGCAGGAGGTCGCTGCTCAGGACTGCGTCTCCTGATTGATCGAAGCCGATGGGATGCCCGACTTGATGCGCTCCTGCAAGACCATCAGACCCTCAACGACGGCCTCGGGGCGTGGCGGGCAACCCGGCACGTAGACGTCGACGGGGACGATCTTGTCGACACCCTGCAAGATCGAATAGTTCGAGAACATGCCACCGGTCGACGAGCAGGCGCCCATCGCCATCACGTACTTCGGCTCGAGCATCTGTTCGTAGAGCTGGCGGATCGGCTCGGCCATCTTGTGCGCAACACGGCCCGACACGATCATCAGGTCGCTCTGGCGCGGCGTTGCGCGCACGACCTCGGAGCCGAAGCGGGCGACGTCGTAGCGCGCCGACGAGATCATCGCGATCATCTCCATCGCGCAGCAGGCGAGCCCGAAGCCGAACGGCCACATCGAGTTGGCTGTCGCCATCTTGAAGATCTTCTCGAGCGACGTTGTCATGACAACCTGATCAAGGTCTGTCGACCGCAGCGAGCGGCGAACCTGCGCTGGTGGGATCACGACGGCGCCGCTGGGCGGCGTCAGCGTCGGCGCAACGGTATGGGGACGATCGTGGGGTGCGTCGGGCCTTAGTGCCATTCGAGTGCTCCCTTGCGCCAGATGTAGACGTAGCCAACTCCGAGGATCGCGACGAAGACAGCCAGCTCGGCGAGGCCAAAGGCGCCGAGCATGTTGAGGTTGACAGCGATCGGATAGAGAAACACGATCTCGATATCGAAGACGATGAAGAGCATGGCGGTCAGGTAGTAGTTGACCGAGAAGTTCGAGGGCTGGAAGCCACCGGCCGAGACGCCGGATTCGAACGAACGCGACTTTTGCTTGCCTGGTCGCAGGCTGCGATGGAAAAAGCGCGACCACACGAACGAACCCGACAAGAGAGTCCCGGCAATTGCCGCCGCGACCAGCAGGTAAATCAGATAGGAGGCCCAATCTCCGAGCACGCGCACTCCAAGCATTTGAGTTCTACCGACGCCCCATGCCGCCGGTTTGGCAACCGTAGCAGGCACCCGCTCGACGCTACAAACCCCACCCACCTCGACTGCGTGCCGAATGCTGCAAACCTGCTCCCCACAACGGTTCGTGGCTGTTCCGCCGATTAGCCGCACCTGTCACAAAGCCAGCGGGGAATGCCGAGCAGGAGTCGATCGTTTGCACACGTACAGAGGCCCTAACGCCGCCGCCGGCAGCCGCTACGCTTCGAGGTACGAATGAGCACTCAGACGATGATCACAATTACCGAAAAGGCCGCCCAGAAAGTGCATGAGTTTCTGGAGGCAGAGAACGACCCCGAACTGCAGGCGCTGCGCGTTGCCGTGCAGGGTGGCGGTTGCTCCGGCTTCCAGTACGCCCTCGGCTTTGACACGGGCCCGCAGGATGGCGATGAGGTAATCGAGGCGCATGGCGTCAAGGTGCTCGTCGACCCGTTCAGCATGCCCTACCTCAATGGCGCCGACATCGACTTCGTTGACGGCCTCAATGGCACCGGCTTCTCGATTACGAATCCGAACACTGTCGCCGGTTGTGGCTGCGGTACTTCCTTCCAGTTGAAGGAAGGCGAGGAGGAAGGCGCGGAGCAGGGCGAGGCCCTCACTGCCTCCGCGGGCGGCTGCTCTAGCTGCGCGTCGCACTAGTTCCGTGCGCGATGTCGAGGTACGCAGCGGCGGGATCGATCTCGGCCAGTTGCTCAAGTTTGCTGGTCTCGTCGATACCGGTGGCGACGCCAAGGCGCTGCTCTCTGAAGGCGTTGTGAAGGTCAACGATGTTGTGGACGAGCGCCGCGGTCGTACGCTGCGCGATGGCGATATCGTGACCGTCCCCGATGCGGATCCCGTCCGCGTCGTCGAGGTCTGACGTGTCGCCCGAGTGGCTCGCGCGCCTGACCGCACTCTGCGGCTTGGATTCGCCAACCGGCGACGCTGCCGCACTCGTCCATACCGCCGCGCTGCTCGCCGAATGGGGTCGGGCCGACGGGCTTGAGGTGGAGGTCCGTGACACGCCAACAGGACCGATCGTCCTGTTCGTCACGCAGGGCACGGGCACTGGCCGCACGCTCTTGATCGGCCACCACGACACCGTCTACCCCACCGGGACCGCAACTGCTCGTCCGGTCTACGTCGACGGGGACCACGTCTTTGGCCCCGGCGTAGCCGACATGAAGGGCGGCCTGCTGGTTGGCCTGTCGGCGCTGGCCGAGCTTGCCGCCGACTCGACGTCGACCCATGGGCGCGTCGAATTTTGGATCGTCCCTGACGAAGAGGCGCGCTCGGATGAGCCATCGTGTCTCGACGAGTGGCGTGGCGCCGACGCGGCAATTTGCCTCGAGTGTGGCCGAGCCGATGGTTCGATCGTGACCTCGCGGATGGCCTGCACCTGGTTGACCCTCGAGGCCGACGGACGCGCAGCCCATGCCGGCACCGAGCGCGATAGCGGTCGGTCTGCACTGATGGCACTCACGCGCGAGGCGCTCCGCATCGAGGAGACGTTGCACGGCGCCCGCCCTGGACTGCAGGCGACGATCACCGAACTGCACGGCGGCATCGGCAAGAACACCGTCCCAGCCCACGCCACGGCCTCCGTCGATCTGCGTGCAGCCAGCGTCGAAGACCTGCGCTGGGCGACCGAGGTCGTCGGCCAATTTGGCGCGCACGATGGTGTGGTCGTGCGACGTTCTGACGAGCCAGGCTTTCCGCCCCTGACCCGCGATGCTGCGCTCGCCGAGCGCACGCTGTCGCTGCTCGAGAGCGTCGGTGCCCGCGGCAGCGAGGTGCTTGCCGCTGGCGCCTCGGACGGTTCCTGGTCTTCGAGTCTTGGCGTTCCGACCGTCGATGGGCTGGGGCCGATCGGTGGTGGCGACCACAGCCCCGACGAGTGGATCGACGCAACATCGGTGGCGCCACGCATCGAGGTCGTACGGCGACTCTGTCAACACACCTAGAACAGGGGTAGGCTTCGCGGAATGAGCGCGCGCACCTCGACGATTAGTCCTGCCATGGAGGACTACCTGAAGGCGATCCATCAGATCGCTGAGGACACGGGTGGTGGCCCGGTGCAGACGCAGGCGCTGAGCGACCGCCTTCAGGTTTCGACTGCGTCGGTGACGGGGATGATGAAGAAGCTCGACCAGTACAAGCTTGTCGAGCACGAGCCGTACCGTGGCGTCGTCTTGACGCCACGTGGCGAGCAGGTCGCACTTGAGGTGCTACGCCATCACCGCCTGCTCGAGCTCTATCTCGTCGAGCAGCTGGGCATGTCGTGGGAGGAGGTGCACGCCGAGGCCGACCGTCTCGAGCACGTCATCTCCGAGGGTCTCGAGGACCGCATCGCCGCTGCCCTCGGCCAGCCCGAGCGTGATCCCCATGGCGATCCGATCCCGGCACGAGACGGAACCGTGCCGTCAGATCCATGGCAACGACTAACGGCCGTGGCCGCGGGGTCTGCCGTCGAAATTCTGCGCGTCTCCGATCGCGACCCGCGCCTGTTGCAGTACCTCGCCGAGCGTGGCCTACGGCCCGGCGCCACGGTCTCCGTCGAGAGCGTCGACGAGCTGGCGGGCGTGATCACACTCTCGGTCGATGGGACGACGTCCACACTTGCGCTGACGACCGTGACGGAGATCAGCGTTCGCGTCTAGCTAGTCCAGCCGTCGATACGCATCTCGGCGGTGTGCGATGCGAATCACTGAGATGATCATCGCGTCGTCGTCGATGTCGTAGAGCACGCGGTACGTCTCACGCCGAAGGACCCAGAGTCGACCAAAGGGATCATTAAGTGGCTTGCCAATCACGCGCGGAATAGTCCTTAGCGGGCCGTCTAACATCTCGGCCACGGCGAACGATACCGCTGAGGGAAGTGTCTCATTCAGTGCACGCAGAGCACCGGGCCTCAGTTCGACGACATACATCGTTCACGCACCTCGATGCCTGCTCTTAATCTCGTCAATCACATCGTCGAGCGGGATACCAGGCACACCCGCCGCCAGATCCCTCTCTGCCTGCAGAATTTCGTCAAGGGCGCCCGGCTCAGACAAGATCGCAATCGTCTCGCGCATGCTTTCGAGCTGCTCGTAGCTGATCATCACGGCAGCGGCACGTCCATTGCGGGTGATCAACACGTGCTCATGGTCGCG
>CAXNNM010000050.1:0-6903 GCA_964203735.1 Gaiellales bacterium
TCGCTGTGGGCAACCATCAGGTCGAGCGATTGGCAGCGGAGCCGCTGCGTCCTCTGATTGGCCATTCGGTCGAAGGTTTGCCGGTGCTCGTGACCGAGGCCTGGCGTGGCAGTGGCTACAGCCGCCTCGCAACGGGAGAGGTGCTCGGCTCCACGGGTGGCCCGGTCCTACTGCGCATCAACGCGACTCAGGGTCCAACGCGCGGCAGCATCCTTCGGGTCAGCGGCAGCGTGTCCGCGCCGCGCGGATCGCAACATGGCTTCGACGAGCGGGCGTGGCTCGCGCATCAAGGCATCCACGCCGTCCTGCGGATCGGCACGCAGCAGGCGATCGGGCGGCGTGGTGGTCTCTGGGGCATTGCGGACCGCGCCCGGGCCTACGCCGTTGCTGCGCTCGCACCTGCTGGGATCGGGGATCCGGGGGCGATCGTGGTGGGGCTCGCCTTCGGTGGTAGCGCGGGCATGTCACCGGAGGCCGTCCTAGCCTTCCGCGCCTCCGGTTTGGCTCATCTGCTGGCGGTCTCGGGCGGCAACGTCGCCCTGCTCGTTGCCTTGGTGGTGCTGGCGACGTGGAGTGTTGGTGGCAATCGTCGGCAGGCGCTCCTGGTCTCGTTGCTCGTGATCATTCTCTACGTGGGTGTCGTCGGGCCCTCGCCCAGCGTGCTGCGGGCCGGAGTCGCGGGCATCGCTGGTTGTCTGACGTGGCTCGTCGGAAGACCCCGCGATGCGTGGCGTGCGTTGGCACTCGGCTTCGGGTGCCTGTTGGTGTGGAATCCCTGGGCGATCTACGACCCGGGTCTTCAATTGTCGTTCGTTGCTGTGGCGGGCATCTTGCTTGCCGTCCCGTACGCACGACGGATCTCGGAGGCAACGGCGATTCCCTACCTCGTCGCCACAGCGCTCTTGGTGACGGGCGCCGCGACGCTGGCCACGGCACCGATCTCGTGGTGGCACTTTGGGCGAGCCGCGATCTTCGCTTCGTTGCCGTCGAATCTCTTCGCCGCGCCTGCGGTTCCACTCGCGCTGTGGTCGGCTCTCCTTGCGACGATCGTCACGCCCGTGGCGCCGTCTGCGGGGGCTGGCATTGCCTGGTGCTCACAATGGCCCGCGTTGTGGATTCTCTGGTGTGCGCGAATGGGAGAGTGGCTGGCGCTGGTGGTGCCCGACACGGTTGTCCTCGTCATCTGCGCCCTGTTCGCGCTGATCGTCGCACTACGGCGACCGCGGGCGGCGAGCGCAGTAGGATGGCGTGGTGTCCGCAACACCACTCGAACCGGTCTACCTGCTCAGCGGCACGGACCGCGGCAAGATCCGGCGAGCACTCGAGCGACTGCGCGATCGCTACAGCAGCGAGGCGATTGAGGTTTTCGATGCCGCCCAGCACGAGCCCGACGCGATCGCTGGCGCCTGCAGCCAGCAGGGCCTGTTCGTGGAGGAGCGCCTGATCGTCGTCGAGGGTATCGACGCGTGGGTCAAGCCCCGCCGTGCCGGACGGCTCGACCCCGTGCTCGCCTACGTTGCAAACCCGAGCCCCTCGACGGTGCTCGTGCTCGTCGCAGATGCACCGGCCGATCCGCGCAAGCCGATCTGGCCCGCCGACGATCCACTGTTTGCAGCCGTCCGTAAGTGCAGTGGCAAAGAGGCCGTATTGTCCTTCGAGGCGCCCAAGAGCGCGGCCTTTGCGCGCCAGGAGGCCGAGCGCCTAGGAGTGCGGATGGACCCCGAGGCGATGCTGCGCTTCACCGAACTGGTCGGCGAGAGCCCCGACGAGATCACCCGGGAGCTCGAGAAGCTCTCAACCTACGCCCTCGACGCCGCCGTCGAAGTCGAGCTGGTCGAGGTGATGATCAGCGCGCGTCACGACGATGCGCCGTGGGCCTTGCTCGACACCATCACCGAGCGCGACCGGCGTGGCGCAATCGCCGAGCTCACACGCCTCCTCGCGGGCGACGTCGAGCCGCACCGTGTCCTACCGCAGTTGACCCGCCACGTCGAGCTAGTCCGCCGCACCGTCGAGCTCGCCGAGCACGGCCGCCCCTCGCGCGAGGCCCTCGCCAAGCAGCTCGGAGTGGCACCGTTTCGGGCCGGCAAGATGCTCGCCGCGGTCGGGCGCTGGACGCCAGGCGACGCGAGCGCAGCGCTCAGTCACATGCACGAGGCCGACGCTGCGATGAAGGGCATGTCGCGCATGCCGCCGAGTCTGGTGCTCGAACGAGCGCTTGCTGAATCGCTCTAGCGTCGGCTCCGCGTATCATCCGATTTCGTTGGCGACGTGGCCGAGAGGCTAGGCAGCGGCCTGCAAAGCCGTCTACACCAGTTCGATTCTGGTCGTCGCCTCTCGATAATCGGGGCAGCATCCCGCCGGATGCTGCCCCGGTTCTCATTCACCAAGCGCTTCGAGGGGTTCGCAATGCACGAGCTCTGCAACATCGCTAAGGCAGTCCACTTGCGACAGGTTGACGTGTGCTGAACCCCTACGCAGCCGAGCGTGTCGCCGGTCGTCGCGTCGTGCTGGATCGTCTCGATCGGGATGGCGCTGCGCTGGCTAGCCTGCTGCGCGACCGCGGGGCGGATGTCGTAATCGCCGACCACGCTCCCGTCGTGGCCGTGCCGTCGGGATGCGCGCTGGTCCATGAGCGCGATGCTGCCGTGGCGCGTGCAGATCTACTGATGGTCGATTGTTGGACGGGTGAGGAGACATCTCACGTGGTCCAGGCTCGGGAGCGGGGGATTACGGTGGGCTGCCTCGCGGATCTCGTGCTCTACGAGGCTCGCTCGCCCGTGGTGGGTGTCACGGGCACGGCGGGCAAGACGATGACCACGCGCCTGATCGCCCACCTGCTTAAGGCGGCCGGGTGGACGGTGGATGTACCTCCGACGGGTCGCGCGGAGAACGCCTGGCCAAGCGCCGACTCATTGGCAGCGTTGCGAGCGGACACCACTCCCGACATCACCGTGGTCGAATTGACCAGCACCCATCTGGCCTACATGACGACGAGCCCGACGCATGCAGTTGTGACAACGCTCTGGCCCGACCACGTCGAGTTGCATGGCGGCGAGGGACGCTATTTCGCCGCCAAGCAACGCATCCTCGCTCGGCAAATCGAAGGTGACGCCGCGGTGCTGCCGGTGGGCGAGACGAGACTGACGCCGCGGCCGGGCGTTGCGGTCACGTACTTCTCGAGCGACGACGTGGGTGTTGCCGAGGCCCACGTCGCGCCGCACCTTCGCGGCAATCTCGCGGCAGCGCTTGCGACGGTGCGCTCGTCGCTGGGCGTTGAGGTCCCACTCGATGCTGCGATCGCCTCGTTTGCCTCGCCTGTATGGCGTGGAGAGCGCATTGGTGACGTTGCTGGCATTCCTGTCTTTCATAACGGGATGGCCGCGACGCCAGCCAAAGTGACGGCATTTCTGCGTGCCCTACCCGACCGGTCGAGCGTCTTGATCGTTGGGGGTATTCCAGACTCGTCGGCTGGTCTGGTGCACGCATCGGCCGGTGAGCAGCGACTGTTGCGCGAGACCTGCGGTGAGATCGCTCGGGTGGCACAGAGGGTCGCGCTCGTTGGTTCCGCTGCGGCTCAGGTTGCGCCAATGCTGGCCGAGGCGGGAGCGCGGGGCGTCACGATCGGTCCCGACCTGCACTGGGCAACCACGGAGGCTCTTCGCGATCTCGCTGGCGTTGGGCAGATCGCCTGGGTCCCCGGCTTTCCGGTCGACCTTAGTGACCGCGAGCGGTTTGGAGAACTCGTCGCGGCTGCAGCTCGCACGGCCGGCCTCGAGTGGGCGCCTGCGGGCGCACCTGCGAAAGGTCAGGTATGAGCAAGCCGATCGTGGTCTACGACGACACCTGCGGAATGTGTCGCAACAGCACCCTCTGGGTGCGTCGCCTCGACTGGCTGCGGCGCCTCGACGACCTTGGCTACTCCCAGGCCGTCGAGCGCTATCCCGAGATCGGTCGAGGAGCGCTCGGTGATGGACTGAGGTTGCGCTACCCCGATGGCAGCGTCGCGATCGGCGTCGATGCAGTCCGGGGCATTGCGATGCGCACGCCGCTCGGCGCCCTCGGCGCGTGGGTGCTCTACATCCCGCCGTTTCACGGGCTCGGGGCGCGGGGCTATGCGGTGCTGGCGCGGAGGCGACGCCCCGAGGGCGCCGCCTGTCCGCTACCTGCGCGCTAAGTCGTTAGGAACGCGGCTCGGTGTACGAGACGACGTAGACCTTGCGGGTGGTCTCAGCGATATCCCACTCGCCCGACCAGCCCTCAGGAATTGCCAAGGCGGTGCCAGCAACAAACGGCGTTTCATTGCCGTCGGCATCGCGGAGCGTGCCCGAGCCGGCGATGATCGTGACGGCCTCTCGAAAGCCGTCGCGGCGGGATGGGAACGTGCCAGGCGTGCATTCCCAGACGCCGGCCTCGACCTGCGCGTCCTCAAACAAGACCTTGACGGACTCGACAGGCTCGCCGCGCGACGGGTTTGGCTTGGGGCCAACGACGTCGAGGGTGAGGGTCAGGGGGTCGGAAAAACTGACGGAGTTATGGGACATTGGTGGACTCTCCTTGGTGGACCGCGCAAAGTCTGGCAGGTCACCGTCTACACTGCAGCCATGGATGATCCCCTGCGCGAACACGAGAACTCGCCCCTCGACGATGCGATCGGGCTCTCCTACTACGGCCGCGAAGGCGATGACATCGTCATGCGCCTCGAGCCGACGCATGCCGCCCTTGGGTATGAGGATCCGCCGATGCTGCACGGCGGCACGCTCGCCACGCTGGTGGATACGGCTGGTTGGTACGCCGTCATGGCGGTCGCGCCGGCCACGTGGGTGGCCGTCGATCTGCGCAGCGATTTTCTGCGGATGGCAGACCTCTCGCCGCTCAAAGTGACGGCCCGCTGCCTGCGCGCCGGTCGCACGCTCGCGGTCTGCAACGTGGAGATTTCGCCGTGGGATACGCCCGAAAAGCTGACGTCCGTCGGTCGGATCCAGTTCATCCGCACCGGCGACTGAATCCCCGAGCCGAAGCGGACGTTAGGCTCCCGGTATGGACAATTTGATCGACGGAAAAGCAGTCGCCGCCGCGGTTCGTGCCGAGGTAGCCGAGCGCACCAAGAAGCTCTTTGACGAGACCGGCATTCGTGCAGGGCTCGCAGTCATCATCGTCGGCGAGGACCCGGCCTCCGAGGTCTACGTGCGCAACAAGCACACGGCCTGTCACGAGGCTGGCATGCACTCGCTCGAGGTCGTCATGCCCGCCGAGACGACGCAGGCCGAGCTTGAGGCAAAGGTCGATGAGGTCTCTGCCGATCCCGCGATCCATGGCCTGATCGTTCAGATGCCACTGCCGAGTCACCTCGACACCGAGGCTGCGATCGAGCGCATTCCCTTTGCCAAGGACGCCGACGGACTCACCTCCGGCGCGATGGGGCGACTGATGACGCTGCAGCCCGGTCCGCTGCCGTGCACCCCTGCCGGTGTGATCGAGCTTCTCAAGGCGTACGACGTCGACATGAAGGGCGCGCACGCTGTCATCGTTGGCCGCTCCGAGATCGTCGGCAAGCCGCAGGCACACCTGCTGCTCAAGGAAGATTGCACCGTCACGATCTGCCACTCGCGCACGAAGGATCTCGAGGGCATCTGCCAGCAGGCCGACATTCTCGTCGCCGCCGTTGGCCGCCCCAAGATGCTTGGTGCTCAGCACGTCAAGGATGGCGCCGTCGTGATCGACGTGGGCATCAATCGTCTGCCTGAGGGTCTCTGTGGCGACGTCGATTTCGACGCCGTGCAGCCGAAGGCTCGTCTGATTACGCCCGTGCCGGGTGGCGTCGGACCAATGACGATCGCGATGCTGCTCAAGAACACGGTGCTCGCCGCCGAGGCCAGCGCAGGCCGCTGACCCAATGAGTGCGGAGCGCATCGAGCTAGGTCCCGACGAGGTACGACACGTCGCGACGCTCGCACGGCTCGGGCTCGATGACGCTGAGGTCGAACGCCTGGCCGGCGAGCTGGAGACCATCCTCGGCCATGTCGCCACGATTTCGGCACTCCCGATCGCAGACGTGCCACCGACCGCGCATTCGCTCGACGTGGCTGGTGCTTTGCGCGAAGACGTCGCCAAGCCCGGCGTCACGCGCGAGCAGGCGCTCGCCAATGCTCCCGATCCGTCTGTCGACGGCTTCCGCGTCCCGCCGATCGGCTCGTAGATGGCAAACGTCGACGTCATTGGCCTCACCGCAGAGCGCGCTGCCGCCATGCTGCGGGCGGGGGAGTGCTCCTCGGAAGAGCTCGTGGGTGCGTATCTCGAGCGCATCGAGGCGTTCGACCCGGCGCTCCACGCCTATCTCCACGTCGACCCCGAGCACACGCTCGCCGCAGCGCGCGCCCAAGACCAGAGCGGCAACGTTGGCCTAGCGGGCGTCCCGATCGCATACAAGGATCTGCTCTCGACCAAGGGTGTGCCGACGACGGCCGGCTCGAAGATCCTCGAGGGCTTCATTCCGCTCGAGGATGCCGATGTCGTGGCTCGTGGCAATGCGGCTGGGCTCGTCAGCCTCGGCAAGACGAACCTCGACGAGTTTGCGATGGGCTCCTCCACCGAGCACTCGGCCTACGGCCCGACGCGCAATCCGTGGGACCAGACGCGCGTGCCCGGCGGCTCGTCGGGTGGCTCTGCCGCAGTCGTCGCAGCAGGGCTTGCTCCGTGGTCGCTCGGTACCGATACGGGTGGCTCGATTCGACAGCCCGCCGCCTTCTGTGGCCTCGTTGGACTGATGCCCACGTACGGCACCGTCTCGCGCTTCGGCGTCGTTGCCTTCGCCTGCTCGCTCGAGCAGGTTGGACCAATGACGCTGACGGTGCGCGATTGCGCGCTCTTGCAGCAGGTGATTGCCGGTGGTTCCGAGCGCGA
>CAXNNM010000051.1:0-6800 GCA_964203735.1 Gaiellales bacterium
TGTCCGGTTTCCGGCAACTCTCAGCACACGTTGAAGGTTGAGGTGGGGGGTCAGAGGGGACTAGTGTTCTGCCTTGTGTCGTCCCTTGAATCGCAGCCGTCGCCCGTCTCGTCCTCGAAGCAAGCGCTTCTTCGGCACGAGACCCCGACTCGTTCGGCCAGCCAGCGCCACACGGCGCTCGCTCGAGCCAACGCGATCCGCGTCAAGCGAGCGGGGCTAAAGCGTGATCTCAAGAGCGGCGAGAAGCTCTTGGCCGACGTGCTGCTGCGCCCCACTGAGTGGGTCTTGACGGCGAAGGTCCACGACTTGATGCTCTGCGTGCCGGGTGTTGGTGGCGTCAAGGCCGCCAAAATGCTGCAGCAGTGCCGTGTGTCGGGTTCGAAGACGGTCGGTGGCCTGTCGGATCGCCAGCGCACCGAGCTCGTCGCGCTGCTGCGCCGGTAGGCGCCACGTGGCGCGACTCTTCGTCATCTCGGGTCCGTCGGGTGCCGGTAAGGGAACGCTCATTCGTGGCGTCCTCGAGGCGAACCCCGACCTCGCCCGTGTCGCCACGAGCGCCACAACCCGCACCATGCGTCCCGGTGAGACGGACGGCCGTGAGTACTTCTTCCTCAGCGCCGACGAATTCGATCGTCGCGTCGGCGTCGGCGAGTTCGAGGAGCACGTCGAGTTCG
Organism: Gaiellales bacterium; assembly: GCA_964203735.1. GTDB lineage: Bacteria > Actinomycetota > Thermoleophilia > Gaiellales > F1-60-MAGs149 > F1-60-MAGs149. Next base: position 675 of record CAXNNM010000051.1, read on the forward strand.
CTGGCAATCGCTACGGCACCCTCAAGAGCGAGATCGACGGCCTCCTCGCCGGTGGCCAGAGCGTGATCCTCGAGCTCGAGGTCGACGGCAGCCTCGTCATCAAAGAGCGCCGCCCCGACGCCGTCCTGATTTTCATCGACTGCCCAACCGACGAATTGCACCGCCGCCTCGTCGCCCGCCAGACCGAAATGGCCGGCGAAATCGCCGACCGCCTCCGCATCGCCGACGAGCAGTCCCAACACAAGGGCGCCTTCGACCACGTCGTCGTCAACGAGGACGTTAATCGTGCCGTGCACGAGTTGCTGACGACGATGGAGCAAGCGCTCGCGTCGTAGCGTCCAGGGCTCGCAGGCACGTTTTCAGTTAGGCGACGTCATTCGCCACCACGAGGCCTTCCAAACGCGCGTGGAGTTTCCTGGCGCGTTTCAGCGTGATCTCGGCAGTTGATTGTGCTGACGTCCTCGCATTGAACGCCATGTCTGTGCAGATCCGCGCGGCCCTTGTCGCTTGCGGACTCTCCTTAGTACGCAGGTGCAAGGCAGACTCGGTACATGTCTGAATCCCGATTACTCACGCGTCCCGGCCGCGCTTGGATGGATGCGCAAGCCGGACTTGTTGCGGATGTGGAGGCGATGCTCGTCGTGTCGGATAGTGATCGCTGCCGCTCGTTTGTTGTCGAGGCGTCACTCGTCTCCCTCGTCTCACAATTCCAACTTGCGTGTCGAAATCTGTTTGCTCTCGCCGCGTCGGAGATCGAGTCGCTGATTGGCGGTGAGCTCGGAGTTGTTGTGGAGTCTGGCCTGGTCGCGGGTAGTCACCTTGCTCGCGGCAATGCAAGCGCCCGCAACCTTGCGGCCGATTTCAAGCGCATTGGAGTCGATGTCTGGGACCTCCAGTTCCCCGTGGGCATGGAGGGCATGACGGCACGGTGGGCGCTTGATGATGTCAACGAATGTCGTAACGAGCTCGCGCATGGTCGCGATCCCGACGTTGATGTGGAAGGTCTCGTCCTGGCAGATGTGCACAACACTGCGAGCACGCTCGACATGATGGTAAGAACGATCGAGCGGGGCGTCGTCGAGCGCTTGCGTTCGTACGGCGTCGACTTCGACAACAAGATTGGTGGCGAGTAGCATGGTGTACATGACCACGATGACGGAGATTCCACGCGGCTCGATCGTTCGCTATAGAAATGCGGTTGGCCCGTCCTTGTATCTCGTCGTCTACGACTTTGGTGCAATCGGCGCTCATGGCTCGTGTTTTTGCGAAGTCGAGCCGTTTCCGAACATCTTCAATGACGAGCCGGTAATGGTTCCGGCCAAAGCGTTGGAGCTCGTGGATCCTTTGGAGTCCGACTGCTCGTAAGTCGGTTCTCAGCGCAGCTTGATACGGGGCGACGGAAGAGCTCGAAGGTGATGGTCTCGGCCGCTCTGCACGCGGCGATGACGTTGAGTCGATCGCCGGAGGCATTGCGCGAGTGATCTGCTGGCGACACGCGGCATCGACTCGGTTCAACTGCGGCGCGACCTAAATCGGGTCAATGATTTGCGGAACGCATTGGCCCATGGCCAAGCGGTGGAGCGAGAGTTGATGCCGGTGGCAATCGTTGACGTCTTCCGTGTGTTCGCGCAATTGGATGGTGTCGCGGCGCTGCTGGACGACGTGATGGCGACGCATCTTGTCACCTTGGAACATGAGAGTTGGCGTGCCGATGGATACGAGTAACATGGTCCACATGACCTTCGCTCGAATTGCACCTGGGACGATCGTGTCCCGTCGACGTGCTCCCGGCCTCGCGGAGTACGTGGTGTTGCGCGATTTTGGGGCGATTGGCTATCAGGGTGAGACGTTTTGTGAGGTCGAGCCGTATCCGAATGATTTTGCAGACGAGCCATTCATGGTTGCTACGTCGGAGTTGGTCGGCCGACCGGTGCCGTCAGCGGCATAGCGCAGCCCCAGTGTCACGCCAATCCCTCAACGAGTGCTACCTTGTGGCAGTCGTCGCGCGCGGTGTGCGGCACAGCATTGGAGTCCCGACACTTCATGATCTATCCGAAGATTGATGACCTGACTGCCGTTGTTCCGTCGAAGTACGCTCTCGTTGTTGTGGCTAGTCGCCGCGCTCGTGAGTTGAACGACTATCACCGCCAGTTGGGCGAGGGCGATTTTGCCGGCGAGAAGCATTATGCGCCGCCGATGGTTGAGTCGCGCTCGAAGAACTATCTGACGATGGCTCTGGAGGAGATCGCGGCGGACAAGATCGCGTGGGAGACTCCCGAGGCGTAATCGCCGAGGATGGGCTGGCGCCTGTCCTGTTGGCCGTGACGGGTGGCATTGCCGCCTATCGCGCATGCGAGGTTGTGCGCGGACTCGTCAAGGCTGACGTGCCTGTCCAGGTTGCGATGACGCGTGCTGCGCGCCGCTTTGTTGGCGAGACAACGTTCGCGGGTCTCAGTCGCCGCCATGTCTTGACGGACGATCCCGATCCGAGCGGCCCGATCTATCCGCATCTCGATGCGGCGCGTGCTGCTCGAGTGATGGCTGTCGTGCCGGCGAGTGCCAACACGATCGCGCGGCTGGCCTATGGCCTCTCCGACGACGTCGTGGCAGAGAGCGCACTTGCCTTGGCAGGGCGCCTCTTGGTCGCACCGGCAATGAACCACCGCATGTGGCTACACCCGGCAACCCAAGAGAACATCCAGACCCTCCGAGACCGCGGCGCGACAATCATCGGCCCCGACGCAGGCGACCTCGCCGAGGGCGAGCAGGGGATTGGTCGTTTGGCACAGCCCGACGAGATCATCCAGGCGATCCGCAGCCTCATGGGCGAGGGTAGCCTCGCCGGCAAGCGTGTGCTGGTGACGGCCGGTGGCACCCGCGAGCCACTCGACAGCGTGCGCTTCCTCGGCAATCGTTCGAGCGGCAAGATGGGCGTTGCCCTCGCTAATGAGGCTTTGGCTCGCGGAGCAGAGGTGACGACGATCCTCTCGAACACCCTCGTGCGTCCAAATGGTGGCCTGCAGATCGACGCGTCGACCGCCGCCGAGCTCGAACACGCGGCCACCGAGCACGCAAAGACAGCCGACATCATCCTGATGGCCGCCGCCGTCGCCGACTTTCGCCCGTCCACACCCGAGACCACCAAGCGTGCACGCACGGAGGCGTGGAGTCTCGAGCTCGAGCCCACCGCCGACATCCTCGCGGGCCTCGCAGCCAATCGTCAGCCCAACCAGCTAATCGTCGGTTTCGCCGCCGAAGACTCCGAAGACATCACTCGAGCGCGTCAGAAGCTCGAACGCAAAGGCGTCGACCTGATCGTCCTCAACGACATCTCCGACGCCACGATTGGCTTCGACGCAGACCGCAACGCGGTTGTGATCGTCAGCGCCACCGGCGAGACGCGTGTTGCAAGGGCCTCGAAGCGAGCGGTCGCGGCAGCGGTGTGGGATCGAGTTGAGGCACTACTGGGCTAGCGTTGCTTCGCGTGCGAGCGGAGCTCGCGTGCGATAGTGGTGGGGATCCGACTGTGTGCTCGTGTGGACAATTGTTTGCTGTCTAGCGGTAACGACGTCACCATTGCTGCGCGATTTCGATCGGCATGGGCGATGTCGTTGCGAGCGGCGCGAAGCTTTTGGATTTCATCGAATGTGGCTTCGCGGATCAGGCCTTGTTCACTGGCAAGTGTGCTGAGTTCAAATAGGTTGCTGCGTGTGAAATCAATATTGAGAGCGTGACTGAAATACCCTGACAGCAATTCTTCGCTGATTGTTGCGTTGACAATCGTCATCGCGCTCGCGATTCCATCGGCAACCGTATGTGTTGGTTTGGTGGCATCAACATGTAGCAATAGGAATTCCCGTGCTTGCCAAAGGCTTGCGGTACGGAGCGCGGCGGCTCTAGCCTGGGAAGATGTCTCGCGTCTCCATGGGATCCATCGGTACAACGTTTCTAGAGACGGTACTACGCGAGGCATTTTTCTCGCCCTCCGTTAGGGCCGCAACGATCGCAGCACTATGGCCAGAGATCGTCAGGACCCCTGTAAAGGGCAGACACGACGTTTGCCCATGCGGGTCCGTACGTCTCACGTTGCGGTGTCATGTCACGGTAGGCAACCTGATTCCAGTCATTCCCGCGCGTGGGTCGAATCCAAACGAAAATCTTTACGCCGTGAGCCCCTAGATCGAGTGAGCGGATGTATGAATCAAAAGCTGCGTGATAGCCAGGTGGATATGTGACGAGAAATGGGCACGTGCTTTTAAGCAGTTTGTCTACGGCTGACTTAAGCTCATCACGGTCGGGGGCGAGTCCGTAGTCACCTGATCCGATGTGCTCGAACGTCGAGATCGACAAGATTGTCTCGTTTGTCGGCTGCCAGTCTTCCCACCCGACGTGGTCTGTTACTGCAGGATGATCGTCGGTTGGGTCGACGATAGTTGAGACCCGTTCGGGCCAGTAGTAAGGCGTTACGGCGCCAATCTCGACAATGCGTGTCCCACGCATCTTCGTGAGAAATATATCGGCGAGTGCGAGTTCAATCGTCCGCTCGGACATTCGATACGGTGGATAACCCGTGTTCGTGCGATGAATGAAGTGCTCCACCGATTGACCGTTGAATTGGAATGTGGGTACTTTTTCATACGCAACCGGGAAATACCGTGCTAACCCTTTTATGCCAGTGCTCGTCGCTCGGAATGCGGCGTCGGCAAGGGTGTGAATCGCGTCTCTCATTAGGTCGACAGTATCAACCGGATGCCTCGGCATAAGGGATTGTGGTGGTCTGAACTATTTTTGGGTTCCCTCGGTGCTGACCGCTGCGTCAACGGGCCATTGTTGAGACCGACCCCGATACACTCCCACCATGGTCGACCCCGACACTCTCCTCGCCGAAGCACTCGCACAGGTAGATGCTGCGCCAGATTTGGCTGCGCTCGAGGATGTCCGCATCGCCACGGTTGGTCGTAACGCCCTATTGCCACTCGCTTTGCGCGATGTCGGCACGTTGCCGCCCGAGGAGCGTGGCGAGGCCGGCAAACGCCTCAACATTGCGCGCCAACAGATTGAGGCGCGCCTGACGGAGCGCCAAGCACTACTCGAGAGCAGTGTTCTAGCTGACACCTTGGCAAACGACCGCATCGACGTCACCTTGCCGGGTCGTGCCATGCCACATGGTGGTCTGCACGTGTTGACACAGACGCGGCGCGAGATCGAGCAGATCTTCCTCGATATGGGCTATGCGATCGCGGAGGGACCGGAGGTCGAGACAGAGTTCAACAACTTCACGGCGCTCAACATCCCCGATGATCATCCAGCCAAGGCCGATTCGGACACGCTCTGGGTTTCTGATGGCGTGCTGCTTCGCACCCACACCTCGCCTGTGCAGGTGCGCGTTATGGGAGCACAAGATCCGCCGGTCGCGGTGATCTGTCCGGGTCGTGTCTATCGACGCGATACCCAAGACGCAACACACTCCCCGATCTTTCATCAGGTAGAAGGTCTTGTGATCGACGAGGGCATTACGCTCGCACACCTCAAGGGCACGCTTGAGCATGTCACCAAGCGTCTCTTCGGTGAGGACCGTAAGATTCGCCTACGTTCCGGCTTCTTCCCCTTCACCGAGCCGAGTATCGAGGTCGATGTCTCGTGGGGTGATGGCTGGATGGAAATCCTCGGTGCCGGTATGGTCGACCCGAACGTGCTGGAGCACGTGGGCTACGACTCCACGAAGGTGACAGGCTTTGCCTTCGGGATGGGTATTGAACGGATTGCGATGCTGCGGCATGGCATTCCAGATATTCGCATGCTCTATGACAACGACGTGCGCTTCTTGGCGCAGATGCCCGCGTAATCAGTCGCCGAGCAACGAGCGCACCGTGCTCGGTATGCCCGCGGTGACATCGATCTGGGGAGTCCAACCAAGTACGCTCGCCGCGAGGCTTGCATCGAGGCAGCTCGCCTGCAGTTCGCCGGGACGTAAAGGCGCCAATTCGGGCTCATCGCTGGTCGAATTAGGAACGGCACTGCGCGCGAGGTTGTAGACGTCGCGAACTGAAGTCTCGATGCCCGTCGCAATGTTGTACGTACCAACTGTCCCGCAAGAATCGGTGAGTGCCCGGGCAACATCGCTCA
>CAXNNM010000052.1:0-6777 GCA_964203735.1 Gaiellales bacterium
CTCCTGCAGCCGTATGACCCCTCGATGCGACAGCTCGGTGAGTACCTTGACGTCCTGACGGGCAGCGCGAAGGCGGCCGACATCGTGCCGGCTGCGGGCATGGATGTGATGGCAACGGTGACGAAGGCCTTCGACACGGCTGTCGCCTATGCGATGATCCCATCGCTGGTGACGGCGGTAATCGGCGTCGGCGTCGCTGTCGTGCTGCTGCGCGGCAAAGCGCCTGCTTCCGACGAGATGTAGCGGACCCAGGTGCCGCCGGCGTGGTGAGGGGACAGTCGGTTAGATCGGGAGCGGCCAGCGCTCGTCTGGCTCGAACGTTGCGACCTGCTCGGCGTTGAGGTCGATCACGATTTGTACGGTCGCGTGCGCTCCAACGACGCGCACGGTGCCAGTGTGTTGGCCGTCACAGGCAATCCACGAGGCGCTGCGGATCGGAAGCAGTACGGGCGAAAGGTCGGTACCGCGCTTGACTGCCTCGAGTGCCCCGGCCACCGCGCCTTCGAGCTCTGGTGTTGCGGACTGCACACTGGTGAGGTCCAACTTCTGAACCTTGGGGGGCTGCTCTGGATTGAGCATGAGCTCAACACCAACGCGGCCCTGCTCGCCCGTCAACCACCAGGCAACCTGCGTCGGTGTCATCACCGTCAGTTCGGCCTCGGGGGTCAATGCTCCATGGGTAGCAGCGAGCGACGCGACCTGTGAAGAGCGGCGGTCTAGCGTTTCGTCGAGGTCGACATTGAAAGCCAGCAGCGGCTCGATCGCCGCGAAGTCGCCTGCGATCAGTGCCGCATTGATCGTCGTACGGATTTCCGCAAGAGCTGGCAATGGCTCAACGCGGAGACGACGTGGCTGCTCGGAGACGAGTGCGGCGAGTGCGTCGGCGACTGCCCCACCGGGCCGGGCATAGCGGCCGTTGGCGAGCGCGATCACGCCGATCCGACTGGCGGGGTGCCACTTCATCCGCGAGCCGAACCCGGGGTAGCCGCCGGAATGGCCGATCGTGCGGCCGGTCGCGAGATCCTCGGCGCTCATCAGTCCGAGGCAGTAGCCGTGGGTCTGGGCGCGCAGTAGTCCCTCGCCGGCACCAAGTTGGAGCGGCATTGCCGTGACGACCTGTTGCATCTCACGACGCGATGCGCGCGACAGCGGGTGCTGGTCGTCACCATCGCGCGGTGGCCAGGCGTCGATAAAGCCCGCGACCCAGACCGCCAAGTCGGCGACCGTTGAGTAGAGGCCGCCGAGGGCACTAAACGCTCCGGGGCTCTGGATCGGTTGGGCGATCCAATCTCCGTCGGCGAGTGCGTAGCCGGTGGCGAGTCGAGCAGGGTCGACGCCATCGTCGCTCCAGGTCGTATCGCGCAGACCAAGCGGCGCGAGGATGCGCTCTGTGATGACAGCTCGATACGGCTGGCCGGTCGCGTTCTGGATGACGCGGCCGAGCAGCGTGAAGCCGATGTTCGAATAGTCGAAGGCGATGCCGGAGGTGCGTGCGAAGGTTTTCGGCTCGCCCATCAATGCGCTGTACTCGTCGTCGCTGAGCGACTCGAGCCGGTCGGCCCAGGGGTCATCCTCGGGGTAGCCCGAGTTCATCGACAGCAACTGGCGGAGGGTTGGTGGCCGGCTATCACGCGTAGCGAGTGGCAGTCCTTGGAGCTCTGGCACCCATTGCTCGGCCGTGTCGTCAAGGCGCAGCACCCCTTCGTCGCGGAGCAGCAACAGCGTGGCCGCGACAAACGACTTCGTCATCGACGCGATCCGAAAACTGCTGTCGGCACCGGGTTGGTGCTGCTCGCCCACGTGGAGCGTGCCCAGCCCGCCCGTGTGGACGAGCGCGCCGTCCATGACAACCCCGTACGCCACGCCAGGCGTCAGTGGCGGATCTTGCGCCAAGTACGCCGCGAAGATTTCGTCGATATCTGCGCGCTGTGTGTCCTTCATGCTGAGATCAAGCATCGGCTGGGTACGAGGCGAGCATGTTGGGATGGTATCGCCTGACGGAACGCAGCGGCTAGAGCTAGTTGCGTCGACGGCTTGGCCGCGTAATGCGGGTCTCGCGCGTCGGGATGATGACGTCGCCGAAATCGGTGTGACCGCTCTGTCCGTTCCTCGAGAAGGCTGAGAGCTGCAGCAACTCGTCAGCGAGCATCAATCCGGAGCCAGTCACGGCCGCACCGCGCAACCGCTGATCGAGGCCGAGGCCTGGCGATGGGCGCTGCGTGCGTGGAGCGTGGCTGATGTTATCGACGAAGCGGGCGATCAGCTCGGGCGACGCCGGTAGGTCTTCGAGGTGACGCAGCCCGTCGAGGAGGTAGCCGCGACGGATCTTCGGCCACAGCGCCTCCCAGGCGTCACAGCGCGAGACGTAGTCCAGGCAGAGCGTGCCGTCGAGCGCAAGAATCGCGCCGCACTGGTCTGCGACGAGTGGAAAGGCAGCTTCGATTGCATCAATCCGTGGCCGTTCTACCTCGTGCACGTCGGCGAGTGCGCGCGTGTTGGAATGCAGCGAACGCTCTTCAATGCGTTCCTCAATCTCGTCCCAAACCGTGCCCTGTGACATACCGAGGGAGAGTGGTGCGCTTTCGAGATCGAACGACTTACGGCGGCGGCTCTCCGGGTGGGAGACGCGATCAGACGCTGTGAAGTCGTCGGAAATACGTGCCCAGCGACCGGCTTCAACGCAGGCGACGGGGATCTTCTGGGTGCTCCCCGCGGCGACGAGAATAGTTGCCTCAAGCATGCGATTCTGTTTCGCACCGACGACCTCTTCGCCGTCGTAGAGCATCACCTGGGTGTGGAGCGGGTTGTGGACGAGCAGCTCGGGGACATGCCCGGCCGCGTCAACTTCTTCGATCGTGAAACCGAGGGGCTGCGCCGTGCCGAGCGTGATGTAGTCGGCAAGAGCGGGTGCGGCAGCCAAGATCGGAATGATCGTGATGCCGCCGTGGATCTGGGCGGCGCCGGTGCGGAGGTCGAGTGGGAGGGTGGTGGGGATCTCTTCGGCGAGTTGCGGTTGCATCGCGACCTTCCTTCTGCTGTGTGTCAGCAGAAGGGTCGGTCGAAGCGTTGGTCGCCTTACGCGTCGGACGAAACGGGGCGCACGAGGCGCAGCAACTCGCAGGCGCCGGCGACCCACCACGCGGCCATAAACGACACGCACCAGGCGCAGACGTTGCCGTCGAAGTGCGCCTGCTCGACGTAACGCAGATAGATCGTGAAGAGCGCACCAATGAAAAACAACATCAGGCTGATGACCCGCACGATGTCTCCACGCCACGGGGTGGCGAGCAGCAAGACGATGGCCGCTGTCAGTCCGATGTAGGCGAGCGGGATCCCGCCGAGGTAGCCCCACTTGGAGTAGAGAGCAGCCGCACACCCGCCGCCGATGGTGCAGGGCGGAATGCCGTTGGTGTACTTGAGGTACGCCAAATAGCCGGCAACACCGATCGCGACAGCGAGCGCGGCGAGTTGGAGATAGGTTAGGAGGCGTCGGTCAAGAACCATGCCCACAGGGTACCGATTGCAGGCGGCTTTGCGTGTGATGGGGGTGACTCTGCGCGCTGCCGATCACACGCGGCATCGTGATTGTCGGGCAGGCTCTGAGAGTGTCTTTCGCCCATCTGATACCGTTGCATAGGAGCCACACTCTTGTCTGTTATGAATCAACCTTCGAGCACACGCAAACAGCAATCGATTGCCGATCTCCGCGACGAGGTACTTGCCGACCCTCAGGGACGGAGCGACTACGTCAGCACGGTGCGAGAGATCGAAATGGTCGACACTCTCGTCCGGACGCTCGATGCGCGGCGGATCGAGCTAGGTATTTCGAAGGCCGAATTATCACGTCGAATCGCCCGCGAGCCGTCGACGGTCCGTCGACTTTTCACTGCTGGTGGGGCAAATCCGGAGATTGCCTTTCTGGCGGAAATCGCCGAAGCCGTCGGTCTGCGAATCACATTGGCACCGCGCGACTAGGTGCGGTTTCCTCGCACCGTGAGGTGCTTCGATGAGCAGGTCCGCATGGTCGCTCGTGATGGCACGACAGTTGAATGGCCACGTAGCAGTTCGGGAGTTCCTTACCCCAATCCCGCTCGGTGTCCGAGCAAAGCTGATCGCGACTCTGACGGTCGTTGCGGCTGCGCCACCACCAACATTCAGTGGTGGTGGCAAGTGGGAAGCCATGCACGGGGAAATGGGCGGGTGGTATGAGGTACGTTGCAGTGGACCGGGAAGAGAGCAGTTTCGTCTCTTCTGCCTTTTAGAGAATGGCTCAAAGGAGGCGCTCGCACGACTCGGCTACGACGGGCCTGCGATTGTCGTGGTTACCGGGCTACGAAAACGCAGTGGAACGCTGTTTAGCTTTCGTGATTACGCGGTCGTACGAGCGCTGGGAGAGCAGTACCAATCCAATATTCCGCGGCTTTTTGTGTAGCCGTCGCCTACGCTTCTCGTCATGAAGATTCGCGCCGCAGTCTTGGAAGAGTTTGGTCAACCCCTCGTCGTTCAGGAGGTGGACCTCGCAGAGCCGAAGGCAGGCGAGGTGCTCGTGCGGATCGAGGCCTGTGGTGTCTGTCACACAGACATGTACACCGCATCGGGAGCCGATCCGACGGGCTATGCACCGTGCGTGCTCGGGCACGAGGGTGCGGGCGTCGTCGAGAAGATCGGTGAGGGCGTCACGCTCGTCAAGCCGGGCGATCACGTGATCACCCTGTTCGCGCCGGAATGCGGCGAGTGCATCCAGTGCAAGAGCGGCCGCACGAACCGCTGTATCGCAATCCGTGAGCAGCAGGGGCTTGGCTATCTCCCCGATGGCACCGCGCGCCTGTCGCGTAATGGCGAGCCGATGCGGCACTTCATGGGTACCTCGACGTTCGCGGAGTACACGGTGATGCCGGAGATCGCACTCGCCAAGGTAAATCCAGAGGCACCGCTCGATGGCTGCGCTCCCTTTGCCTGTGGCCTCTCAACCGGCATCGGCGCAGCGCTCTATACCGCACAGGTCGAGCGGGGTTCGACGGCTGTCGTCTTCGGCTGCGGCCTGGTCGGTCTCGGTGCTGTCATCGGCGCGCGGCTGGCAGGTGCCGAGCGCATCATCGCGATCGATCTTGCCGAGGGGCGACTCGCGGACGCACGTCACCACGGAGCGACCGAGACGCGGCTCGCCGGCCCCGACACCGTCGATTGGATCAAGGAGCAGACGGGTGGCTACGGCGCCGACTACACCTTCGAGGCGACTGGCAACGTCAACGTCATGCGCCAGGCCGTCGAAAGCGCGCGCGAGGCGTGGGGTCTCGCCACGATGTGTGGTGTGGCCGGCAAGGGCGAAGTGCTCGAGATCGTGCCGCGCTTTTTGATCACCGGTCGTCGCGTGACCGGCTCGTCGTTTGGTGGCGTCAAGGGTCGCACCCAGGTGCCGCTGCTCGTCGACCACTGGCTCAACGGCGACATCGATGTCGAGTCGATGCTGTCGCACCGCATCACGCTCGATGAGGTCAACCACGGTTTCGAATTGATGGAGCGCCAGGACGGCATCCGCAGCATCATCACGTTCGGTAGCTCCTGATGCCGAGCGGCGTTTTTGCAGTGCAAGTCGAGCAAGACCTCGGCGAACTTCTCGTGGGGACGCCACTGCGCATCTTGCTCGTGATCCTCGTGGCCGTCGTGCTGCAGGTCCTCACGGTCCGCGTGATTCACCGCCTTGTTCGTCGCACCGTCGAGCGCTCGAATGCGAACCATCATCGTCAGCCAGAGAGCGCCGGCGGCTCGCGGCTCGCACAGCGCGCCGGCGCGATTGGCTCGCTGCTCGTCAGCTGCGTAACGATTCTGATCTGGGTCAACGCGCTCCTCGTGATCCTGCCAATTCTCGGCATCGACATCACCCCGATCATCGCGAGCGCTGGCGTGGTCGGGATCGCGCTCGCCTTCGGAGCCCAGACGCTGGTTCGAGACTACATCTCCGGAATTTTTCTGATTCTGGAGGACCAGTACGGCGTGGGCGACGAGATTGTGATTGGCACGGTGACGGGCACGGTTGAAGAGGTGCTGTTGCGCACGACCCGTTTGCGCGACGCCGAAGGCACGCTTTGGCATTTCCGTAACGGCGAAATTCTGAGCGTCGGTAACCGCTCGCAGAAGTAGCGCGCGCCTGCGCGCTCGTCGTCGTGATTCGGCGGTCTTCGCCAGCGGAGATCGGATGTCACAAAGGGGTCAGACCCTTATGTGACATCCTCGACGTTCTAGGAATCCCAGCAGCACCCCTCATGTCACATAAGGGTCTGACCCCTTTGTGACATCCGCACCGCAATCGACGACAACTCGGAGGCAGAACGGCTACGTCGACAAGACGTCGACGAGGATTGGCTCGGCCAGAGCCATGTCCTCATCGGAGCCGATCGTGATGCGGATCTTCGTCGGTGCACCAAACCCGTTGAGCGCGCGCACGATCACGCCACGCTGCGTCAGGGCGGCGGCGGTTGCCTGCGCGTCCTCAACGGTCACGGTGAGGAAGTTCGCGACGCCCGTCGAGGCGATTCCGGCGGCAGCGAGCTTCGTACGCAGCGACTCGCGGCGCACGGCGTTCTCCTGTGCACGACGCTCGATCGTGGCGGTGTCGGCCAGCGAGGCAATCGCCGCGGCAGTCGCCATCGCATTGACATCGAACGGTCCACGGACGCGGATCGACGCGTCGATGATCCAGGCGGGAGCGGCCATCCAGCCGACACGCAGCCCGGCGAGTCCGTAGATCTTGGAGAAGCTGCGCAGCACCGCGACCCG
>CAXNNM010000053.1:0-6764 GCA_964203735.1 Gaiellales bacterium
AACCTAGCGCTTCGAGAACTGCGGGCGCTTGCGGGCCTTCTTCAGGCCTGCCTTCTTGCGCTCGACAGCACGGGCGTCGCGGGCCAAGAAACCGGCCTTCTTCAGCTCGGGGCGAAGGTTCGGATCGGCCTCAACGAGGGCGCGAGCAATGCCGTGGCGCGTTGCGCCGGCCTGGCCACTAACGCCGCCGCCGTGAAGGATCAGCTTCACGTCAAAACTTCCGGTCAAACCGACAGCCTCGAGCGGGCTGAGTGCCATTGCGCGTAGCGGAGCACGATCGAAGTACTGCTCAGCCGGACGACCGTTGGCCGTCACGATGCCCGTTCCCGGTGTCAGGATCACGCGCGCGACCGAGGTCTTGCGCTTTCCGGTTGCCCGATACATGGCCTTTTCGCTCACAGAGAGTCCCCTTGCCCTACGGCAGTGGCTGCGGCAACTGGGCCGCGTGCGGATGGTCGGAGCCAGCGTAGATCTTCAGCTTGCGCATCTGAGCATCGCCGAGCTTGTTCTTCGGAATCATGCCCTTGACGGCATGGCGGATGACCTCGACCGGGTTGCGGTCGAGCTGCTCCTGCAGTGTGCGCTCGCGCAGGCCACCGGGGTAACCCGAGTGGTTGTAGTACATCTTCTGCTCGAGCTTGTTACCCGTCACGCGGATGCGCTCGCAGTTGATGACGACGACGAAATCGCCGGTGTCTACGTGCGGGGTGAAGTTGGTCTTGCCCTTGCCGCGCAGAGCGTCGGCAATACGGGTTGCGAGGCGACCGAGAACCTCACCATCAGCGTCGATGATGTACCAGCCGTGTTGAACATCGGCGGGCTTGGCGGAGAGTGTCTTTTGTGGCATTGTCAGTAGAGCGCGGGTTGGTACCGCACGGCGCGGAACCGTAGCATGAGGCACATGGATCAGGACGCGGCAACCCACACAACTACCCTCCCAGATCGTCTAAGTCGACGTCTTGAGAACTTCGATGAGCACGTCAATCGCGTCCACGATGACCTCAACCTGAGGCTACCACGGCTCTGGTGGCCTCTGGAGGTACCTCAGCAACAGCAACGCTTAGGGACGGCAGAACACGCGTTGTATGTGCTGCACGCGACGGTTGGTGCGACGGTCGCGCTCGGTCTCACCCCGCAGCGCTATCGTCGTCGCGTCGGCACGATGATCGTGGTTGCCGGCTTCGTGTCGTGGGCAATTTTCAGCGGCGCATGGGATCGCCGAGCCGACGCTCAGGCAGAAAGTTCGGATCGACGCGCGACGTAGGCGGCACCGACGGTCTGCCGTGACGCGGCGCTCAACACGAGCCGGCGAAGGATCGCGCCGACCTCCGCGAGATTTTCGACCGAGCTCGCACCTCGAATCATCTCTAAGGCCTCTGCTCGCTCGTCGGGATGGCGGTCGGCCGCGTAGTGCGTCGAGATAGCTGCGCGCCGGGCGCCAGCGCGCGAGGCCATCCGAGCCTGCTCAGCACAACCAAGTTCATCGCCGATCTGCTCGAGAAGATAGGCCAGCGGTAGCAGGATCGTTGCGTCCTCGCCCGCGTACGTGAGTTGACCCTCCGACAGTTCTTCCGCCGCCCAGTCCGAGGCCTGAAACGTCTTGTCGAGCTCGGCGTGGAGAAATCGCTCCGCGAGCGTGACAAGTTTTGCGTCAGCGAGCCCATGTTCGAAGCCGGCAGCGTCGAGGTGTCCCGCGATCACCGACCACCAGGCGCAGGTGTCGAGCAGTTCGGCAATCTCGATATCCCAGCGGTACTTGATCCAGGCCTGCTCAAACTTAGCGTTGTGGGAAAGCACGAGTCGCCCATCGGCCAGCAGCCGCAGCACGGGCCCGGGATCAACCTCCCAGCAGTCGATGACGAGTGCAAGCGCCTTACCGTCGGGGCCTATGATCCCAATCTGAACTAAGCGAACCGTGCCATTCCATGGTTCGAAGGCACCGCGACCCTCGCGCTGCTCGGGCGGCAACCGTGTACAGGCCGTTTCGATATCGAAGCCGACGACCGCAACGCCCTCCAACAACGCGACAGCCTCCAGGACCTCTGCTGGCGTTCGAATCATGTGGACGCGTGTGGCGGGAGGCTCGCTCGGGGCAGCAGGCAACAGATCGGATCGGATCGTTGGCGGGATCGGCCCCGCGGCCTCGGGGATCGGATGTTCTTCAACCACTGCGAGCACCTTGCGTACCTCGAGGTCACCGAAGGGTGATGTCTCGACGCGGCAGCGGACCGTCACGTCTGCCAGGCGACGCTCGAGCTCCTCCCGGTCCGGGGTCGAGGCCAGCGGTCCGAGGGTACGTTCGAGGTCGCTCGCCGATCGCGGTGGCCAGATCAGCAGGCCTGCGTGGTGCCCGGCCAGAGCGCCCTCGACGATACGAAAGGTCACGACATCGAGCTTCGCTCCCGACTGCGTCTCGGCCGCGCGGATCAGCGCACCGTCTGCCTGCGGCACTGCGCGGCAGAGCACCTCGTCACGCTCCACGACCGCT
Organism: Gaiellales bacterium; assembly: GCA_964203735.1. Classification (GTDB taxonomy): domain Bacteria; phylum Actinomycetota; class Thermoleophilia; order Gaiellales; family F1-60-MAGs149; genus F1-60-MAGs149. The sequence continues at coordinate 2,489 of CAXNNM010000053.1, forward strand.
GCACGATCAAACCAACGAGGGTCGGAGAACGCGCTCACCTGTCAAGGGATATCAGTCGCTTCGGATGCTCACGCGTGCGTGGCACGAGCAACGTGGGACGGAAGCACGCGATAGCATCTCGTCATGGGTTCCTGCCTGTTCTGCCAGATCATTGCCGACGAGATTCCCGCGTATCGGATTGCCGAGACTGAACGGGCGATCGCCTTCATGGACATCTTTCCGGCCACGCCAGGGCACGCGCTTGTGATCCCGCGGAGACACTCCACTGATGCGCTCGACGCGGCGGATGAGGATCTAGCGGCGTGTATGACGCTCGCAGCCAGCGTCGGCCGTGCTGCCGTGGCAGGGCTCGGCGCAGACGGCGTCACCTTTCAATCGCTCGCCCGTCCGGCTGCAGGGCAGACCGTGTTCCACTCGCACATCCACGTGATCCCACGCCGCGATGGCGATCAGTTTGCGTTTCCGTGGCCGTCGGTGCCTGGTGACTTGGCTGAGATCGAGGCCCATGCGGACCGCTTGCGTACGGTCCTTTCGAACGACGAGTCCTAGCCTGTGGCGTAGTCGCTCAGCTTGTAGTCGCCAGGACGCGCAATCGACGGCGGGCCGAGTCGCATCAACTCAGGCACCGTCACTGAGCGCAGACCGCGTGCTACGAGCCCGTCGAGAATCATCACCAGCGCATCCACGGTCACCTGGCGATCCATCGATCCGTCGTGCAGCAGGATGATCGCGCCCGGCTTGAGCTGTGGCGAATTGAGCACGTTGGCAGCGATCGTGCTTGCATCGCGAAGTGCCCAGTCGTTGGAATCTATCGTCCACAGCACAGGCAGCATGCCCCGGGCGCGCACGTAGTCATTGGTCTTGGCAGTGAAGTCGCCGAATGGTGGGCGCATCGTGGTGAGTTTGTGACCCGTTTCCTGCTCGATCAGCGCCTGAGTGTCGGCGATCTCGGCCTTAAGTTGTGGGGCCTTGAGGCTCGGCAGGCTGGCGTGCGTCCAGGTGTGATTACCGACGACGTTTCCGTCCGCGACGATTGCGGCAAGTGCCCCGGGGTTCTTCTCGATGCTCGCCCCGGTCACAAAAAATGTGCCGCGCATGCGATAGCGTTTAAGCAATGCGAGGACGTCCCACGTCTCTTTGCCGGGCCCGTCATCGAACGTCAGCGCGACGGCGTTGCCTGCGTTGACGCCGGCGTTGACGCCGTCGCTGGGTGGGACTTTGCTGACGTACTGCCCATTGCTCCAGAGTCGCTGCTCGACGGCCTCCGCGGCCTTCGCGCCGGCGACGGCGTTCTTCGCGGCCTTCTCTGCCGCCCGATCGATGGCGGACTGCGAGGTCTCGACCTGGCTGGAGGTCGGCTCGGACGCGCCGGGTCGAAACGCGAACACCAACGCGACGACAACGACCAGTCCCGCGACTACGAGCACCACTCCACGTCGGCGCCGACGGATCGCGGCCTCTCGCGCTGCGCTGCGCTGTGGAGTCCTTGCGTCGGGCACGCGCTAACGATATCGCAGGGGCCGAGTCGCGCCTGCGAGCCGGGTTGCTATTCCCATTCGATCGTGCCGGGAGGCTTCGACGAAATGTCGAGCGCGACCCGATTGACACCATCTACCTCGTTGATGATGCGCGTCGAAATGCGCTCCAGGAGGTCGTATGGCAGGCGAGCCCAGTCGGCGGTCATCGCGTCCTCGCTGGTGACCGCGCGAATGATGATTGGGTAGTCATAGGTGCGGGCATCGCCCATCACCCCCACGCTCTTGATCGCCGGCAAGACGGCGAAGCTCTGCCAGAGCTGTCGGTACCAATCGGCTGCGCGAATCTCCTCCTGCAAGACCGCATCCGCATGCCGGAGGATCGAGAGGCGTTCCTCGGTCACATCGCCAATGATGCGGATGGCGAGGCCTGGACCCGGGAACGGCTGGCGCCAGACCATGCGTTCCGGCATGCCGAGTTCGATGCCCACCTGGCGCACCTCGTCCTTGAACAGCAGGCGGAGGGGCTCACAGAGCTCGAGGTCCATGTCGTCAGGCAGTCCGCCCACGTTGTGGTGCGACTTGATCTTCGCAGCGGTCTTCGATCCCGACTCGATGACGTCCGAGTAGAGCGTGCCTTGGACGAGAAACTTGACGCCCTCGAGACGCTTTGACTCGTCTTCGAACACGCGAATAAACGTCTCGCCGATGATCTTGCGCTTCTGCTCAGGATCGGTGACGCCCGCGAGCAAATCGAGGAAGCGACGCTGAGCCTGAACGTGCACGAGCGGCACCTTGTAGTGCGAGCCAAACGTCTCGACGACCTGCTCGGCTTCGCCCTCACGCAACATCCCATGATCGACGAAGACGCAGGTGAGCTGATCGCCCACGGCTCGATGAACCAAGAGGGCGGCCACGGCCGAATCGACGCCACCGGACAATCCGCAGAGGGCCTTCTGATCGCCAACCTGGGCTCGAATTCGAGCGATCTGCTCGTCGATTACATGCTGGGGCGTCCAGGTGCCGTCTTGACCACAGACGTCGTAGGCGAAGCGCTCGAGCATGTCGGTACCGGCGGGAGTGTGAACGACCTCGGGGTGGAATTGGACCGCGTGGAGCTTGCGCTCGACGTCTTCCATGGCGGCAATCGGCGCGCCAGGTGTACTGGCAGTGGCGCGAAAACCGGCGGGCATGGTGATCACCGAGTCGTTGTGGCTCATCCAGCACGAGTGCGCAGGCGGAAGGCCCTTGAACAGCGCCGCATCGGTCTGGACTTCGAGCTCGGTCTTGCCGAACTCTCCCGATCCACTGCCTCCGACCTCGCCTCCGAGCGCCTGTGCCATCGCCTGCATGCCGTAACAAATCCCAAGCACGGGAATGCCGAGCTCGAAGATGGCAGGGTCCAGAGCGGGCGCGCCGGGCTCGTTGACGCTGGCGGGACCGCCCGACAGCACGATTCCGACGGGACTACGGGCCGCAATCTCGGCCACGGGCATGTCGTGCGGAACCAGTTCGGACAACACGCGCCGCTCGCGAATGCGCCGAGCGATCAGCTGCGCGTACTGAGCCCCGAAGTCAAGGACGATGATTGGTCGGTCGGCAGGCATCGGTGACTAACGCGACATTCCGATGCCCTGCTCACGCTGCAACTTCTTGCCTTCGGTCTGCAACGACGGTGCCACCATGATCTCCGCCTTCTGGAACTCGTGGATGGTCTCGTAGCCGGTTGTGGCCATCGAGGTCCGCAGGGCTCCCATCAGATTGAGCGTGCCGTCGTTCTCGTTCGCGGGACCGAGCAACACCTGCTCGAGCGTGGCGACTTGGGTGGTGCGTACCCGCGCGCCGCGGGGCAACGTCGGATGGAACGTCGCCATGCCCCAGTGGGTGCCACGGCCTGGTGCCTCGTGGGCGCGGGCGAGTGGCGACCCAACCATCACCGCGTCGGCACCGCAGGCAATCGCCTTGGCAATGTCGCCGCCAGTGCGCATGCCGCCATCGGCGATCACGTTGACGTACTGGCCCGTTTCGAGGACATGCTGGACGCGCGCCGCGGCAGCGTCCGCAATCGCGGTTGCCTGCGGGACACCAACACCCAGCACGCCGCGTGTGGTGCAGGCAGCGCCAGGACCGACACCGACGAGGACACCGGCAGCACCGGTGCGCATCAGGTGCAGCGCGGTCTGGTAACTGGCACACCCGCCCACCACGCAAGGGATACCCACGTTGGCAATGAACTCCTTGAGGTTGAGCGGCTCGACGCTGCGCGAGACGTGCTCGGCCGAGACGACGGTGCCCTGAATCACGAGCACATCGAGCCCAGCGGCGACGATTGCCTCCCAATGGTCACGGACGCGCTGCGGTGTCAGCGAGGCGGCGGTGATGACGCCTGCGGCTTTCACTTCCTTGACGCGCTGTGCCATCAGATCGAGATCGAGCGGCTGCTCGTAGATTTCTTGCATGCGCTTCGTCGCCGTCTCGGGCGGGAGCGTGGCGATCTCCTCGAGCATTGCGTCGGCGTCGGCGTAGCGACCCCAGAGACCTTCGAGGTTGAGGACGGCAAGGCCGCCGAGCTTACCGATTTCGATCGCTGTGGCGGGCGAAACGACGCCGTCCATTGCGGAGGCCAACAGTGGCAACTCAATCAGGTAGGGCCCGAGCTTCCAGCCGATATCCACGTCCTCGGCGTCGCGTGTGCGCCGCGAAGGCACGATTGCAATGTCGTCAAACCCGTAGGCGCGTCGCGCCTTTTTTCCTCGTCCGATTTCGATCTCCACCGCGTTGATCGTGTCCTTTCGGCGTCG
>CAXNNM010000054.1:0-6712 GCA_964203735.1 Gaiellales bacterium
CCCGAGATCCTCAAGGACGAGGGTGTCCAGAGCACCGTCGTGATCATCGACCGCGCCGTCTGCGAGCACCCCGGAATCGTCGCTGCACTCAACGCCTGTCCCGGCATGATCACCACGTGGATCAAGGAGCCTGGCGAGCCGACGACGGACGATGTTGAAGCCAGCGCCGCCGTGCTGGCTGACGTCAAGGCCGACTCGTTGATTGCGATTGGTGGTGGCTCGGCGATCGACACTGCTAAGGCCGCTCGCCTCGTCTACGGCAGTGGTATCCCCTACTCCGAGTGGACCGCCGGCAAGGCGACGTACACCGAGTCGCCCGTCATGTTCGTCACCATCCCGACGACGTCGGGCACGGGTTCCGAGGTGTCGGGCGGCATCGTCGTGACCGATTCCGCCACGCACCGCAAGACGGGTATCGCCCACCACACCGTGCGCGCCAAGTACGCGCTCGTCGACCCCGAGTTGACGTACGGCCTCCCCCCTGCGCCGACGATGTACGCCGGCGTCGATGCGATCGCTCAGGCCATCGCTGCCGTCGCTGTGACGGCCCGCTCGCCGATCGGCAACGGCATCGCCTTCGAGTCGATCCGCTACGGCATGGAGGCTCTCCCAACCGCGATTACCAACGGGTCCGACCCCGGTGCTCGCTCGCGCATGGCCGCCTGCTCGCTGCTCGGTGGCATGTGCATGAACATCGCCGACTGTGGCTCTGAGCACTCGATTGCCCAGGCCATTGGTGGCAAGTACGGACTGCCGCACGGGCTGACGATTGGCCTCGTGATGGCCGAGACGATGGACATCGACCGCGCCGGTGAACCCGAACTATTCGAGCGCATCGCCGATGCGATGGGTGCCCCCGAAGACGGCACGAAGGATGGCTCCCGCGCAGTCAAGGCCGCCAAGGCGCTGCTCAAGCAGATCGACTTTCCGACGCTCCGCTCGACGGGTGTCAAGGAGGAAGACCTCCCCGAACTCGCCGAAGCCGCGATGCAGGACTACTTCATCACCGTCGCGCCCCACACGTGGACCGTCGACGACGTCCTGCGCTGCTACCAGGCCGCCTGGGCGATCGAAACGCGCTAGCTGTTCTGCCCACGACGATCGTAGATCGGCGTGGCGGCGACGATGGGGAGGACATGACAAGTGCGCACTTGTCATGTCCTCCCTGCTCAAAACAGACGCCGACGCACACGCTCGTGGGATTGGCGATCAGGCAGGTTGGAACGTTGGCAGGAGCGCAGACAGTTCCTGCCAACGCCCAATCTCACAGCCATTGCTGCGCGACAAGCGGGCATTTACCGCATCGCCATCGACCGTGCCAACGATCGTCGCCTCGGCGGGCCCTCCATAGAGCTCGGTGCACATCGCCGAGAGTGGCGTTGGGTCGAGGGCCGCACGCGCTGGCCCCTTGAGGTCCGCACAGGCGACGATCGGATCTGCGACGTTACCGACGGCGGGGTCGCAGGACAGATTGAAATGCTGCTGTGGGCCCTTGCCTTTGCCATCGGGCCAGTACGTGATCGTCAGGTTCGTCGTCGCCTCATGCGTCGTGTTGCCGCCACCACCACAGGCCGCGAGCACCACGGCGAGCACAAGTAAGAGGGCGATGCGCGGCATCGTCTGACTCTACGCGGTCAACCTGCAATCTGTGGTGACCAGCACCACCAACCCGCTACGACTTCTTCTTACGGCCCTTTTTGGCGGGCCCGGCAGCGCGCCGGTCGGCCAAGAGTTGCGCAGCCATCGCGTTCGTGACGGCACTCGAATCGATGTCTTTCGGGATGCTCGCGTTGGTCTCGCCGTCCGTCACGTAGGGACCGAAGCGACCGGCCTTGAGCACGATCTTGCCACCCGAGGTCGGATCTTCGCCGAGCTCGGCAAGCGCCTGCGGTGCCGAGCGTCCACGCCGCTCCTTGGGCTTGGCGAGGATCTCAAGAGCCTCCTCGTACGTGAGAGAGAAAAGTTGTTCTTCTGTCTCCAACGAACGAGTATCGGTGCCACGCTTGATGTAGGGCCCATATCGCCCATTGGCGACAGTGATCGTAGGATCTTCGGACTGCTCCTGACCCGTTGGTTCGGCCAGAGCATCATCAGTGGGCGGGACATTCGGCGGTTCAGGGGCAACAACATTCGAACCGCTAGCGTCACCATCACCTCCGCCGTTGTCTTCGCGGGGGCTCAGTGTTCGCGGTAGCGTCAGCAGCTTGACCGCATCCTCCAGCGTGACCGTGTCGAAATGCATCGTCTTGAGCAGCGACGCGGTGCGTCCCTTGGCCTTGGCAGGTGCATCGTCGGGTAGCGCCTCGGTGACGTACGGCCCGTAGCGACCGATCCGCGCAGTGATCGCAAGACCCGTCTCCGGATGCACACCGAGCTCACGAATGCCGGCGGCCTCGAGCGACTTCGGATCGATCTTGTCGGCCACCAACTGCATCGCCTCTTCGGGCGTAATTTCCTTCGTGCCCTGAGTGCGCCACAGCGTGTAGCCGCAGCCAGGCTCCTTCTTCGAGCGATAGCTCGTGCAGGAATACGAGACCGGCATCTCGACGATCATGCCGTCGCAGAGGGGGCACGGACCAATCTCACGCCGCTCGATCTTCATCGCGTCGCGATCCTTGTCGGCAAACCACTCGACGACCTTCGTCGTGTAGGCACGAATGTCGTTGAGGAACGCCTCGCCCGACTCGGTGCCGTCTTGGATCTTCTGCAGCCGATGCTCCCAGTCGCCAGTCAACGACGGGCTGGTGATGTCGTGGTCGCCAAGCATCTTGATGACGGCGAGACCCTTCGGTGTAGCCAACAGTTGGCGGCCAGAGCGCTCGATGTACTTGTTCGAGATCAGATCCTCAATCGTCTGTGCTCGTGTGGCCGGCGTTCCGAGACCCGAGTCGCGCATCGCTGCTGCAAGTTCTTCGTCGTCGATCAACTTGCCCGCGGTCTCCATCGCCTGCAACAGCGAGTTTTCGGTGAAGTGCCGGGCAGGCGCGGTCTCCTTGGCGAGCACAGTGACGTCGCCGATCGCGCTCGTCTCGCCCTCGGCGAGGGCCGGCAGGAGCGTCTTCTCGTCCTCGGCATCCGGCGTCTCGGGCTCGTCGGCTTCCGTGGCCGGTGCGTCGTCAGCCGGCGCTACGTCCGCGTAGACCGCGAGGAAGCCCGCCTCGACGATGACCGTGCCAGACGAGCGGAACAATTCGCCCGCGGCCTCCGTGTCGACCGACGTGACTTCCTTCTTGGCGGGCGGATGAAAGGCCGCAAGAAAACGGCGTGCCACGAGGTCGTAGATCTTGCGCTCATCGGTACCAAGCGCAGAGATATCCTGCGGTGCCTCGGTCGGAATGATCGCGTGATGGTCGCCAACCTTGTCGTCGGCGACGACGCGAGCCAGCGGCAACGAGGCCAGGCCAGTCACGTACGCGGCGGACTTGGCGTAGGCGCGATCTGCCTGACCAACCTGCGCAGCGATGCCCTTCAACGAATCGACCATGTCGGTCGTCAGGTACTTCGAGCTCGTACGCGGGTACGTCAGCAACTTGTGCGTGTCGTAGAGGCTCTGGGCGGCCGCCAGCGTGCGCTTGGCGGTAAAGCCAAACTGGGAGTTGGCTTCGCGCTGCAGCTGCGTCAGATCGAACAGCAGCTTCGGTTGCTCGACGCGCGGCTTCTTCTCGACCCGCACGACTTTGGCACCAGAGGCGGCGCGCACTGCCGCGGCGATCGCCTCGGCCTCGTCGGCTGTCGCCGTGCTCTTCGCGGTCCCGCGATGCCACTTGCCGGCATACGGCGCACCGGCCTGGCTGGTGAAGTCGGCGACGACCTCCCAATACGGCACGGGGATAAAGGCGTTGATCTCTTCGTCGCGGCGCGCGATTAGGGCCAACGTCGGCGTCTTGACGCGCCCGATCGGAATCGGATTGCGTGGCGAACCAACCTTGACCGTCGCGGCGCGCGTCGCGTTGTAGCCAACCAGCCAGTCCGCGGTCTCGCGGGCACGGGCGGCGGCCTCAAGCGGCTTCATCTGCTCGTCATCGCGCAGATGGTCGAAAGCATCGCGAATCGCACCCTTCGTCATCGACGAGAACCAGGCGCGCTCGATCGGCTTCTCGGCACCCGACGTCTGATAAATCAGCTTAAAGATCAGCTCGCCCTCACGCCCGGCGTCGCAGGCGTTGACAATGATGTCGACGTCCTTGCGTTTGATCGCCTTGTGCAGCACGGCAAGCTGTTTAATGGCGCGCTCGTCGCGGGCCTCGTAGCGCGCGACCTCCGGCAAAATTGGCAAGTCCTCGAACTTCCACCGCTTGTACTTGGCGTCGTATTCGTCCGGCTCGAGCTGCTCCACGAGGTGGCCCGAGGCGGCACCAACAATCCACTCGTCGCTCTCCAAGAGGTCGCCAACCTTCTTGAAGGTGCCAGGCAATGCAGCCGCGACGTCGCGCTGCACACTGGCTTTTTCGCAGATCACAAGTTTCTTACTCATCAGCGCGGCGGAGGCTAGCACGCTTCCAACCCGCCGCATCACCTCGCGCGTACGCGAGGGGGCAGGCGCGCTACCCTGCGAGGACATCGCGGTGGGGTCGCAAACCCAGCCTCAGCGCGGTGTCAAAGACATGTCGGCAGCGCCCGAAAAGACCAACGTACCGAACGAGAGCGTCCCTGCCGACGTGACGGGAACGTGGCGGCCGCGCATCGATGGGCCCGAGGCGATCGGCCCACTGCCGGAAGGTGTCTCGCCCGAAGAACTGCTGACCTACATGAGCGCGGGCATGTCGCTCGTCAAGTCGTTCCGCACGCACGGACACCTCGCTGCGCACCTTGACCCGCTCGGCTCTGAGCCTCCGGGCGACCCCGCACTCGACCCGTCGTTCCTCGAGCTCGACGAGCGCGCACTGGCTTCCGTGCCAGCCGTCCCACTGCGCGTGTTCGTTGAAGGCACGACGCTCGCCGAGGTGATCGAACAGCTCAAAGATGTTTACTGCGGCTCGATCGCCTACGAGATCGAGCACCTGCGCTCGCACCGTGAACGAGTCTGGCTTCGTGAGGCAATCGAATCGCGCACGTTCTGGATCGATGGCACCGCGGATGAGAAGCGTCGCCAACTGATTCGCCTCTTGCGGGTCGAGGGCCTCGAGACCTTCCTTAAGCGCACCTTCCTCGGTGCGAAGCAGTTCTCGATTGAAGGCCTCGACACGCTGATCCTGATGCTCGACGAGGCCGTCCTGCTGGCGGCCCGCGAAGGCGTCGAAGACGTCACGCTCGGCATGGCACACCGTGGTCGCCTCAACGTGCAGGCCCACGTGCTGCGCCTGCCGTACACGCAGATCCTCGCCGAGTTTGAAGGCGAGACGGACTCGCACATCGAGACGCTGATGCCCGCCGGTGGCACGGGCGATGTCAAGTACCACTACGGCGTCAATGGTGTGCGTCAGCTTGAAGTCGAGCCGGGTGTAACGCGCGAAGTTCGACTCGCGCTGCTTCCCAACCCGTCGCACCTCGAGTTCATCAACCCCGTCGTGCTCGGACGCACCCGCGCCCTCCAGACCGACTGGCTCGAGCCGAGCACCATCACCCGCGACACGAAGCGCGCGCTCGCGATCCAAATCCACGGCGACGCGGCCTTCCCCGGCCAGGGCGTTGTCGCCGAGACGCTCAACCTGCAATTGCTGCCCGGTTATGCCGTCGGTGGTTCGCTGCACGTCATCGCCGACAACCAGGTGGGCTTTACGACCGATCCAGGCGATGGCCGCTCAACCCGCCACTGCTCCGATATCGCGAAGGGCTACGACGTACCGATCATCCACGTCAACGCCGACGACGTCGACGCTTGCCGCGCGGCTGTGCGTCTGGCGATGGCGTACCGCTCGCGCTTTGGCAAGGACATCGTTGTCGACCTGATCGGTTATCGCCGCTGGGGCCACAACGAGGGCGACGAGCCGTCCTATACGCAGCCAATGATGGTCAAGCGCATTGAGGAACATACGCGCGTCGCCACGGTCTATGCCAACAAGTTGGTCGCCGAGGGTGTCATGACCGAAGCCGAAGTTGAGGAGATGCGCGAGCACGTCTACGGGCGCCTTAAGCAGGCTCATGAAGAGGTGCGGCACGTCACAACCGACGAGCCAATGCCGACGTTCTCTTCGCCGTCGCGCACGACAATCGAAACGGGTGTCGCTGCAGCGCAGCTCGTACGGCTGACGGACGAAATGCTCGCAGTGCCCGAGGGCTTTACGATCAACGAGAAGCTCGCACAGGTGCTCGAACGTCGCCGCAATGCGCTTGGTCCGGACGGCGGCATCGAGTGGGGCCACGCCGAGGCACTCGCCTACGCGACGCTGCTCGAGGAGGGCGTCTCAATTCGCCTGACGGGGCAAGACTCTGAGCGCGGCACGTTCTCCCATCGCCACGCCGTCCTGCACGACGCCGTCGATGGCACGGAGTACACGCCACTCGAGCACATCAAAGCGGCCCGCGCCGGCTTCGAGGTGCGCAATGCGCCTCTGACAGAGACCGGCTGCCTCGGCTTCGAATACGGCTACTCGACAACGAGGCCCGATGCGCTCGTGTTGTGGGAGGCGCAGTTCGGCGACTTCGTCAACGTCGCCCAGGTGATCGTCGACCAGTTCATCATGAGCGGCCGCACGAAGTGGGGCGATGAGTGTCGTCTCACGCTGCTGCTCCCCCACGCCTACGAAGGCAGCGGCCCAGAGCATTCGTCCGC
>CAXNNM010000055.1:0-6700 GCA_964203735.1 Gaiellales bacterium
CGCACCGTCGCGGGCATTCCGCGCCCCTTCAAGACCGTCTTCTGGAAAGACGCGGCCGAGCGCGCCCGCTCGCTGGCTGCCCATCGAGAAATCGTCGCTAGCCTGCGGGCTGGGTCGGCCGAACGCGCCGAGAGCGCGATGCGTCTCCATGTACTAACAGCACGAGACTATCTCGTAGAGGTGATGCGTGAACGAATCTGAAACCCCCAGCACTGGCCCCCTCGAGGGCGTCCGCACGATCGAGTTCGGCCAGCTCTTGGCCGGACCCTATTGCGCATCCCTGCTTGGCGACTTTGGCTCCGAGGTCATCAAAGTCGAGGCGCCGCCGAAGGGCGACCCGATGCGCGAATGGGGCCGCGAGCGCGTCAACGAGCACACGCTCTGGTGGCCGAGCCTGGCACGCAATAAAAAGGTTGTCACGCTCAACCTGCGCGTACCGGAAGGCCAAGAACTCGCACTCGAGCTGATGGCCAAGGCCGACGTTGCCCTCGAAAACTTCAGCCCCGGCACGATGGAAAAGTGGAACATCGGACCGGAGCAGGCGATGGCTAAGAACCCGCGGCTGATCTACGCGCGCGTCTCTGGCTATGGTCAGACCGGCCGCTACAAGGATCGCGTCGGCTTCGCCGCGGCGGGCGAGGCAATGGGTGGCCTGCGCTACATCAATGGCTATCCCGACCAGCCGCCGCCGCGCAGCGGCATCTCGCTTGGCGACACGCTCGCCTCGAAGCAGGCCTTCGAAGGCATCCTGCTCGCGCTCTACTGGCGCGACGCACGGGGCGGCAACAAAGGGCAGGTCATCGACGCTGCGATTGTGGACGCCTGCTTTGCGATGACGGAGTCGACGATCACCGAGTACGCCCTCACCGGCGTCGTGCGCGAGCCCTCCGGCTCGTACCTCTCGAAGATCGCACCCTCCAACGTGCACAAGTCGAAAGACGACAAGTGGGTCGTCATCGCAGCCAACCACGACTCGCTCTGGAAGCGACTCGCAGTCGTGATGGGGCGGCCCGAATTGGCCGAAGATCCCCGCTACGCAACGCATCGCGAGCGTGGCGATCGTGAGCACGAGCTGTACGCAATGATCGACGAATGGGCGGCCGGGTACACGGCCGCAGAACTCGACGAAATGCTCGCCGAGGCAAACGTGGTATCGGCCGGCGTGTACACCGCCGCCGACATGTACGACGATCCACACTTCCGCGAACGCGGACTGATCGTGGATCTCGAAGACCCCGAGATCGGCACCATGCCGATTCCGGGCATCACACCGAAGCTCTCTGAGACGCCTGGCGAGATCCGCTGGGGCGGCAAATGGGAGGTCGGCGCAGACAATGAAGCGGTCTGGTGCGGACTCGTTGGGCTCACCCAAAGTGAGCTTGGCAAGCTGCAAGAGGCCGGGATCGTCTAGCGTAATGCCTAGCAAGTGGAGAGAAAGGACGGACTCGTGGCCTATCGCCTAGGAGTAGACGTCGGTGGAACATTCACCGACCTGTTTCTCGTCAACGATGACGACGGAACACAACATCGCGTCAAGACCCCTTCGACGCCCAGTGACCCTTCCGAGGGCGTGCTGACCGGACTGACACGCATGTGCGAAACGGCGGGCATCTCGCCCTCCGATCTTCGCAACATCATGCATGGCACGACTGTCGCGACAAACGCCGTGCTCGAGGGCAAGGGCGCTCGCGTGGGTCTGATCACAACCCAAGGGTTCTCCCAGATTCTGCACCTTGCACGCTCGCAGACCCCGGGCCCCCTCGCCGGTTGGATCATCATGCAGAAGCCCGAGCCGCCGGCATCGCTGGCCGACACCCGCGAGGCTGTCGAGCGCATGGGCCCGCGTGGCGAGACCGTGGTCGCAGTCGACGAGGCTCAGGTCGAGCAGATCGTCAAGGACCTCGTCGAGAGTGGCGTTCAGTCGCTGACCGTTGGTCTGATCAACTCGTACATCTCGAACAAGCACGAGAAGCAGATCGGCGCCATCGTCGAGCGTCTCTACCCGGACTTCCCCGTCACGCTCTCGAGCGATGTCGTACCGGAGTTCCGCGAGTACGAGCGCACGCTGACCGCCTGCATGAACTCGTATGTGCGCCCACAGGTTCAGGCCTACGTCGATCGACTCGACGTCGAGCTGAAGGCCGCCGGTGCAACCTGCGACGTCAACATCCTGCGCTCTGACGCAGGCCTGATGACGACGCGTGAGGCTGGTCGTAACCCGATCTACGGCGTGCTGTCCGGTCCGTCCGGCGGCGTCGCGGGTGCGCTCTACGTCTCGAAGCGTGCGGGCTTTGAGAACATCCTGACGTTCGACATGGGTGGCACGTCGACAGACGTGGCGCTCTGCCAGAATGGCGAGCCGACGATTGGTCGCGACACGACAATCGGTCAGTTCCGCCTGAAGGTGCCGTCGATCAACGTGCACACCGTTGGTGCTGGTGGCGGCTCGATTGCCCACGTGCCAGAGCTGACCAAGGCGCTTCGCGTCGGTCCGCAATCGGCCGGTGCCGAGCCAGGTCCTGCTGCCTATGGCAAGGGCGGTGAGGAGCCGACCGTGACGGACGCCAATGTCGTCGTCGGTCACCTGCCAGCCAGCCTGCTCGGTGGCGAGATGAAACTCGACGTTGAGGCCTCGCGCACGTCCGTGCAGAAGATCGGTGACGCCATCGGTCTCGAGCTCGACGCGGCGGCTGAGGGCATCATCAAGATCGTCAACGAGAACATGGCGGGCGCGCTGCGCCTCGTCTCCGTTCAGCGCGGATACGACCCGCGTGACTTCGCACTCGTCGCCTTCGGTGGCGCCGGTCCGTTGCACGCGAATGCCGTAGCCGAGCTGATGGGCTCGTTTCCCGTCATCGTGCCGCCCTCGCCAGGGCTGCTCTGCGCGGTCGGCGACCTCGTCGCCGAGTTCCGCAACGAGTTTGCTCAGACGATCGTCAAGCCGATCGACGAGGCCGACCCGGCCGAAATCAAGGCTGTACTCGACGATCTCGGTACGCGTGCCCAGGACTGGATGACGTCCGAAGGTATCGCCGCCGGCGATCAGCGGGTCACGTACTTGGCGGACATGCGCTACGTCCTCCAGGGCTACGAGATTCCCGTCACGGTCGACATCGCGCAGGTCCAGGCGGGCAACATTGCTCAGCTTGGCGACCAGTTCGACGCACTGCACGAGCAACTGTACGGCTTCAAGATGGACGATGCAGCGCGGGAGATCGTCAACCTCCGCTGCATCGGTAACGGAGCCGTGCCGAAGATCCAATTGCCCTCGGGCACCGTCAAGGCGAACGACGCCTCTGACGCGATCTTCGAAGAGCACGAGATCGTCTTCGACGGGAAGCGAATTCCCGCGAAGATTTACGACCGCTCCAAGATGACCCCGGGCGCCAAGTTCAACGGCCCGGCAATCGTCACCGAGTTCGACTCGACGACGGTGGTCCTCCCCGGCTATGTGGCCGAGATGGACGAGTTCTACAACATCCTGATCAACCCACAGGCCTAAGGGAGGAGCTCTAATGGCAACAACTACAGACGAGCTTCGGATCGCAGAGATCCCAACCGGAATCGACATCGACCCGGTTACGCTCGACATCATTGAGGGCGCCCTGAAGAGTGCCCGGTACGAGATGGACGCAGTGCTGTTCCGATCGGCAATGAGCCCGGTCATCCGCGAGCAGCACGACGAATTTCCGATGATCACCGACCCTCGCGGTCGCATGGTCGTGGGGCAGTTCGGTGCCTACATCAACGAGATGATGGAGGATTGGGACGAGGGCATCTATGAGGGTGACGTGATTCTTTGCGCCGACCCGTTCAAGTGCTCCGCCTCGATCTCCCACACGAATGACTGGCTCGTGCTGGTCCCGATCTTCCACAGCGGTGAGCTTGTGGGCTGGTCGAGCCAGTTCGGTCACATGATGGATGCGGGCGGTCGCCTGCCGGGTTCCTTGCCCACCAACGCGAAGACGATCTACGACGAGGGACTCATCATTCCCCCGATCAAGGTTGTCGAGCGGGGCGAGATCCAGAAGCCGGTGCTGTCCCTAATTCTCAACAACATGCGCAACGCGGCGATGAACCGCGCCGACCTGTTCGCCCTGATTGCAGGGTGTCGTTCGGGCGAAAAGCGCGTGCAGGAACTGTGTGACCGCTTCGGCAAGGAGACGTACCTGGCTGCGCTTCAGGCGCTGCTCGATCGTACCTACGCCGCCATGAAGCAGCTGATCCACTGGGCCATTCCAGAGACGCCGCAGTCCTTTGAGGACTACGTCGACGACGACGGCCTGGGCAATGGTCCGTTCAAGATGAAACTGACAATCTGGCGCGAGGGTGACCACGCGTTCTTCGATTGGTCAGGCACAGATCCACAGGCGATGGGACCGGTGAACTTCTACCTCTCCGAGGGTATGTTCAAGATGTTCATCGGCATCTACCTGATCATGGTCAACGATCCGCAGATCTTGTTCAACGACGGGTTCTACCCGTTGCTGCACATCATCCTGCCGGAAGGTTGCCTCCTGCGACCGAGGTTCCCCTCGGCACTGGGCTGTCGTACCCATGCGCTCGCGCGCATGTTCGACGTCCTCGGTGGTGCGCTCTGCAAGCAGGCTCCCGAGATCAACACGGCAGCTGGCTACGGCACCTCGCCGTACATGCTGTACTCGGGTTGGGGCGAGAAGGGCGACTTCTTCTTCGCCATGGAGATCCTCTATGGAGGCATTCCCGGTCGACCAATCGGTGACGGCATGGACGGTCACTCGTGGTGGCCATTGTTCGAGAACATTCCGACCGAGTATCTCGAGGCGTACTATCCGCTTCGGATCGACGGTTACACGACGATCACCGACTCGGGTGGTCCTGGTCTGCATCGCGGTGGTAACGGCGTTGAGAAGCGCTACATCTACCTCGAGCCGGGTCAGGTTTCGATCCACGACGATCGTTGGTTGACGCGTCCTTGGGGCGTGCTCGGCGGTCTGCCGGGTGGTCGTTCCGAGAAGATCCTCAAGCGCCTCGATGGCACCGAAGAGCGGTTGCCGTCGAAGTGCGACGAGATCGAGGTCGTGCCGGGCGACATGCTCGTGTACCGCACCGCCGGTGGCGGTGGCTGGAAGGATCGTCTCGATCGTCCGATCGAGGTTGTCGTCAAGGACGTCTCGTATGGCCTAGTCAGCAGTGGCTACGCCAAGGAGGGCTACGGCGTTGTGATCAATGCCGACGGGTCCGCCGATGAGGCTGCCACGGCGCAGGAGCGGGAGCGTCAGCGCACTGAGCGCGGCGATGCTCTGGCGTTCGATTACGGTCCACCGCTCGCCGAGGTACTGGCGAACTGCAAGGCCGAGACGGGCCTCGAGCCACCGATCCCCGCAGTACCGCTGCGCTGGTCGCCGCTTGAGCCGGGCGATGACGCGCAGCGTCGCGTCCGCGAGGCCGACAACATGCCGGGAGACATTGTCACCGCATGAGTACGCATGGACAGGACACCGATTCCTTTTACGAATCTCGAGGATTTGGGAAGGCCGCCGGCTTTGGCCGGCGGCCAGTCCTGGTCATCGTTGACCTTCAGAAGGGCTTCACGGATCCCGCGTCGCCGCTCGGAGGGGATTACACGGAACTCGTTGCAGAGAACCGCCGACTGGTCGACGCCAGTCACGACAAGGGCGTCCCCGTGGTCTTTACGACGGTCTTCTACGACGAGGCTCCAGCCCAGCCTGCCGCGGTCTTTCAGGCCAAGGTGCCTTCGCTGCTGGTCTTGAAGGCCGGCTCGGAGTGGGCCGAGATCGACGAGCGTTTGGGCATGACCAGCAAGGACACGCTGGTCGTCAAACAGTTCGCGTCCGCCTTCTGGGGGACAAACCTCGGCGCCCTGATGGCGTCGTGGCAGGCCGACACGTGCATCGTCACGGGCGTCACGACCTCGGGTTGCGTCCGCGCCACCGTCGTCGATTCGCTCCAGCACGGCTATCGCACGATCGTGCCGCGTGAGTGCTCGGGCGATCGCGCCCCGGGTCCGCATGAAGCCAATCTCTTTGACATGAATCAGAAGTACGCCGACGTGCTGCCGAACGACGAGGTTGTCGCCTACCTCGAAGCGCTGCCAGCACAGACGCCCGCGATCTAGCGTCGCCGTCTGGGTGTCGCCGTCTAGGGGGCGTCGCTGTCTAGAGGTCTCGCTGTCTAGGGGACGTCGCTGTCTAGATGTAGGTCAATGTCCAGAAGGGGTCAGGCACTATCTGGACATTGGATGACGAGCACGCTCGTCTATCAAATGTCCAGATAGTGCCTGACCCCTTCTGGACATCGGCCTACACGAGCGCGAGGTGCGCGTCTTCTTAGGCGGACATATCAAGCGCGCATGTGTGGTCTCCACCTGCTGTCTCGGCTTCTGAGTTGATCGACAACGGACATGACAAGTGTGCACTTGTGGTGTCCGCCTCTGAGTTGATCGACCGCGATCGGCCGAACGCGCTGCTTACACGAGCGCGAGGTGCGCGTCTTCCCAGTCGACAGCGGCCTGGTCGAAGTAGACGAGGCGCGTCTTTTTGAACTCGTTGATCGAGTACAGCACGGCGTACTCGTCGAGGCCCGTCTCCTTGGAGAGGGCGGCGAGTACGGCTTCGCACTCTTCTTTGTCTCGCCCGTGCGTCATCGAGAAGAGGCGGTATGGCCAGTCGTTGTAGATTGGTCGCTCGTAGCAATGCGA
>CAXNNM010000056.1:0-6480 GCA_964203735.1 Gaiellales bacterium
TCCGCCGTATCGATGAGCGAGGCGAACACCTCGATCATGCCGCTGATCTCGCCCTCTGCGAACCGATCTTTGAGCAGGCGACCATCGCGGTTCCACGGAATCGGCTCGTTGCGCTCGTTGGCAAGCGCGTTGAGCGATTTGTCGGCGGAAGACTTGCTGGTGACGTGGCGCAAACCGCGCTCAACAGCGCGATCAAGTGGCACGGTGACGTTCATCTTCGAGTCGAGCACGAAGAGGTCGACAACGGTCACCTTGTTGCCAAGGACGACCTTTTCGCCGATGCTTTCCACGCGTGCAAAACCTTCAGGTCCGAAGACGACGGTCTTGCCCTTCTCGAATTGTGCCACCTTTGCCATATCGGCTCCTAAGCGTCAGAAATGTCTATAGTAGTCGACCCTGTGTTTTCGCCCGCCGGGTGCAGGTTCGGCTACGCTGACGGCGTCGGACTACCGACACCTACCATTCGACGAGGTTGATGATGCTACGCCGACTCTTGCCACTCACGCTTTTTGCTCTACTCCTGCTCCCTGCTGCGGCAATGGCGGCTGAAGAGGCTGGGTCGAAGGAGTATGTGACGGAGCTCTTCATCGGCCTGATCGTGCTCGTGATCGCGATCTTTGCCGTGATTGCTGGTTTTGAGGCGAGTAAGGCTCGTCGCAAGCCTCACTGAGCAGCAGCTGGCCCGCGTGGCCGGCAGATCTCACTGATTGGGTGCGGCGATGCGTGACACATGTTTTGGTACGGTGAATAGCGATGATTCACTTGTATCAGATCACCGGTTCCTCGTCCTTTGCGGCTCGTGCTGCCCTCGAAGAAGCGGATGCCGACTACGAGGTCGTCGATGTCCATCCGAAGCAGCGCCATCTCGACCCAACGTTTGCTGAGGCTAATCCGCTGCAGCGCGTCCCCGCTCTGCGCGATGGTGACGCGACGGTTTACGAGACGGGTGCGGTTCTGCTGCATATTGCCGACCGTTTTCCGGCCGCGGGTCTGATCCCCCCGATCGGAGATCCGCGTCGCCCCGATGTCTATCGCTGGGTGATGTGGACGGCCAATACGCTGCACAGTGCGTGGTGGCCGCTGATGATGCCGGGCTTTATGACGACGGACGAGTCGGGTGCCGTTGGCATTCGCGAGCGTGGTATCACCATCATGGCCAAGCACGGCGCCTATCTCGATACCCAGTTGGAAGGCAAGGAGTGGTGTCTCGGCGATCAATTTACCGTCGCCGACATCTACCTCTACATGCTGGTCGGCTGGCAGTCCTTCGTGGATGACGTCCAGGTTGGCGGCGCACCGGTGCAGGATCACTTTGCCCGCGTTGCTGCGCGCCCGGCGATCGCCCGCGCCCGCGAGCTCGACGACTTGACGCCAGACTTTCAGCGCAACCACCCCAACATGCGTGGCGGCATTCTGATCTAGCTGGTGTGCCTTCGTGGCGCGTTCGTCGATCGGCGGGCCAATGTCACAAAGGGGTCAGACCCTTATGTGACATTGGCCTGCGGTCGCAGGTCGCTCGATGTCACATAAGGGTCTGACCCCTTTGTGACATTGGCGAGCGGCGGGCCTGGCGCTCAGGACCCTTGACCGACCCAGACGGAGCCGTCGAGGTAGACCTCGCGCTTCCAGATCGGGACGGAGACCTTCAGTTGTTCGATGATCCACGCGGTCGCGGCGATCGCTGATGGGCGGTGGCGCGAGGTGCTGACGATGACGACGGACGCCTCGCCGGGCATGACAACGCCGGTGCGATGGACGATTTCGACGGCCACGAGGTTGTGGTCGGCGGCGGCTTGGTTGGCGATGCGCGTCAGTTCTTCGAGCGCCATCTCCTCATAGGCCTCGTACTCGAGCCGGACGACATCTTTGCCGTTGGTGGCGTTGCGGACGGTGCCGGTGAAGGCCGCTTGGGCGCCGGCTCGCTCGTCGTTGGCCCGTGCGTGGGCGGCCGCGATGTCGATTGGATCGCCCGTAATCGCGACGCCGATCCGGGGCGCGTCCGAGCCGCCAGATACGGGTGGTATGAGTGCCACCTCGTCGCCGTCGGCGAGCACCGTCGAGCGGTCGCTGTAGGTGCGATTGACGGCGTAGGCGATGCCGGTAGGCTCGTCGCTGAGGTCGAGCAGGAGCCAGATCTCACCGGCAGTCGTGCCGTCGGGCACGTCGAGCTCGCGGCGGCCGGTACCCGCGCGTTCGCGGAGACCAGCGAAGAGTCGGATGGTGACGGTGGCCACGACGGCAGTCTACGGGTGTCTGCCGACCCGCGTCCGGCTACTCTGCTGCCTTGTGAGCGAGGACAACGTCACCACCGAATCGGGCATCCCCGTCGAGCCGTTCTATTCTGGCGCCGGCGATTCTGCTGCGATTGCTGCGCCCGGCGAGTTTCCGTATACGCGTGGCGTGCGCCCGGATGGCTATCGGCAGCGCGCGTGGACGATGCGTCAGTACGCCGGCTTTGCTTCGGCGGAGGAGACGAACGAGCGCTTCAAGCTCTTGCTCGAGCGTGGTCAGACGGGCCTCTCGACGGCATTCGACCTGCCGACGCAGCTCGGTCTCGACTCGGACGATCCGCGCAGCCTCGGCGAGGTTGGTCGTACGGGTGTCGCGATCGATTCGGTCGAGGACATGGAGCGTCTTTTCAAGGGCATTCCGCTGGCCGATGTCTCGACGTCGATGACGATCAACGCGCCCGCCTCGGTCTTGCTGCTGTTGTACGAATTGACCGGCGAGCGCCAGGGCGTTGCCCCCGAGCAGCTGAGCGGCACGATCCAGAACGACATCCTGAAGGAGTACGCGGCGCGCGGTAATTACATCTATCCGCCGCGCCCTTCGATGCGTCTGACGGTCGACACGATTCGCTATGCCCAGGCGCGTCTGCCTCGTTTCAACACGATTTCGATCTCCGGTTATCACATTCGCGAGGCCGGTTCGACGGCGGTCCAAGAGCTGGCGTTTACGCTCGCCAATGGCCTCGCCTACGTGCAGGCTGCTGTTGATGGTGGGCTCGACGTTGATGCCTTCGCGCCGCGCCTGTCCTTCTTCTTCAATGCGCACAACGATGTCTTCCAAGAGGTCGCGAAGTTCCGAGCGGCACGCCGGATGTGGGCGCGCTTTATGCGCGATCGCTTTGGCGCCAAGGACGAGCGCAGCCTGATGCTCCGCTTCCATGCTCAGACCGGCGGCTCGACGTTGACGGCCCAGCAGCCCGAGGTCAATCTTGTCCGCGTCGCGTTGCAGGCATTTTCTGCCGCGGCCGGTGGCGCCCAGTCGCTCCACACGAATGGTTTTGACGAGGCGCTCGCGCTCCCTACCGAGCACGCGGCGACGCTTGCCTTGCGGACGCAGCAGGTGCTGCTCCACGAGTCGGGCGTCCCGGCCACAGCCGATCCGTTTGGCGGGTCGTGGTACGTCGAGCAGTTGACGGACGAGCTGGAAGCGCGCGCGCAAGAGCTGATTGACGAGATCGATCGCAAGGGCGGCAGCGTCGTCGCGGTTGAAGAGGGTTTTATCCAGGACCAGATCGAGGACTCCTCGTATCGCTCGCAGATGCGGCTCGAGCGTGGCGACGACATCGTCGTCGGCGTCAACAAGTACCGCAATGACGAGGAGCCTGTCGTGCCGATCCATCGGCTCGATGCGAACCTCGAGCAAGAGCAGGTAGCGCGCACGCAGGCGCTGCGTGCTGCCCGGAACAGTGGCGCGGTCGAGTCGGCGCTTGCCGACGTGCGCGCCGCTGCCAACACCCCCGACCGCAACATGCTCGAGCCGATGCGCGTCGCCCTCGCTGCCCACGCCACGGTGGGCGAGGTCTGCGGCGTGCTGCGCGAGGCGTGGGGCACACACGACCGCTGAGTCCGCCCGGAAGGGCTATTCTCTCGCCGTTCCCGGCAGGAAGGCAATGACCCCGTGACTGATCGCCACGATCCCGGCACCACAGCACAGCGCATCGCCCATCTCGAAGACCTGCGCGCGCAATCGCAGCACATCGATCCGAAGGCTGAGGAGCGCCAGCGCGCTCGCGGTAAGGGTTTAGCGCGCGAGCGCATTGAGGCGTTGTTCGACGCCGGCACGTTTCGCGAGATCGATCGTTATGCCCAGCATCGCAATGCCGAGCTCGCCGATCGCCGCCCGTATGGCGACGGTGTCATCACGGGTCATGGCCTGATCCACGGTCGTCGCGTCTTCGCGTTCTCGCAGGACTTCACGGTTTTTGGCGGCTCGCTTGGTGAGGTTTTCGCCGAGAAGATCTGCAAGGTGATGGACCTGGCGCTGCGTTATGGCTGTCCGTTTGTCGGCATCAACGACTCGGGTGGCGCGCGCATCCAAGAGGGCGTCGTCTCGCTTGGCGGCTATGCCGACATCTTTCAGCGCAACGTCGACGCCTCGGGTGTGATCCCGCAGATCTCGCTGATCATGGGACCCTGCGCGGGTGGCGCGGTCTACTCGCCCGCCATTACCGACTTCATTTTGATGGTCCGCGAGACCTCACATATGTTCATCACCGGCCCCGATGTGGTGCGGGCGGTGACGGGCGAAGAGGTCACGATGGAAGAGCTCGGTGGTGCGGATACGCATGCCGAGAAGAGCGGTGTTTGCCACCTCGTCTGTGAGGACGAGGCCGCGTGTATCGCGGATGCGCGTGCGCTGATTTCGTTCTTGCCGCAGAACAATGTTGATGCCCCACCGTGGGCGCCGACGGATGATCCTGCCGATCGTCTCTGCACCGAGCTCGACACGCTGATCCCCGATAGTCCGAACAAGCCGTACGACATGAATGCCGTGATTCGCTCGGTCGTCGACGATGGCGCGTTCTTCGAGATCCAGCCGACGTATGCCCGCAATATCGTGGTGGGCTTCGCGCGTCTCAATGGACATTCGATCGGCATCGTTGGCAACCAGCCGGGCCAGCTCGCGGGTGTGCTCGACATCGCCTCGAGCGAGAAGGCCGCACGCTTTGTGCGCACCTGCGACGCCTTCGGCATTCCGATTCTCACCCTCGTTGACGTGCCGGGCTTCTTGCCGGGCACTGAGCAGGAGTGGGGCGGCATCATTCGCCATGGCGCCAAGTTGCTGTACGCGTACGGCGAAGCAACGGTGCCGAAGCTGACGCTGATTACGCGCAAGGCCTATGGCGGCGCGTACGACGTGATGGGTTCGAAGCACCTGCGCGCCGACGTCAACTTGGCGTGGCCGACGGCAGAGGTTGCGGTGATGGGGCCCGAGGGCGCCGTCAACGTCGTCTATCGCAAGGAGCTGGCCGAAGCGGCCGACCCTGAGGCCCGTCGGGCCGAACTGATCGACGAGTATCGCGCGCGCTTCTCGAATCCGTTTACGGCTGCCGAGCGCGGTTTCGTCGACGACGTGATCCTGCCGCACGAGACGCGTCACGCATTGATCGACGCGCTCGAGGCGTCGCTGACCAAGCGCGTTGAGCGCCCGAAGCGCAAGCACGGGAACATCCCGCTGTGAGCGAAGAGACACGTGACGAGACGGCTGCGGCAGAGCAGCGTGCGATCGATGCTGCCCTCGCGATCGTCGAGCGCGATGGCCCGCTTGCGGGGCATCCGGCCTATCGCAGCGCGTGGCGTCAGCAGGCTGCGCGCGAGCAGATCGACAACGGGATCGATGCGCGATGACGCCGCCGTTTAATCGCATCCTGGTCGCCAATCGTGGCGAAATCGCCATCCGCGTCTTTCGTGCGTGCCGCGAGCTCGGCATCGAGACGGTCGCCGTCTATTCCGAGGCAGATGCTGGTGCACCGCACGTGCGCTACGCCGACGAGGCCGTGCTGCTTGGCGCCGCCGCGCCGAGTGAGAGCTACCTCAATATCCCCAAGTTGATCGCCGCCGCCAAGCGCACGGGTGCGCAGGCGATTCATCCGGGCTACGGCTTTCTGGCCGAGAGCGCTCCGTTTGCGACTGCGGTTGAGGAGGCCGGGCTGGTCTGGATCGGCCCGCCGCCGAGCGCCATCGACGCGATGGGCTCGAAGATCAACTCGCGCATCCTGATGGCGGGCGCCGGTGTACCGATCGTGCCGGGCACGACCGAGGAGATCACGGACCCCGTCCGCGTTGTCGAGTTGGGCGAGCAGTACGGCTGGCCGATTGCGCTCAAGGCTTCGGCCGGTGGTGGTGGTCGTGGTCTCAAGGTCGTGCACGAGGCGTCGGAGGCCGAGCGTCTGCTCGAGGCCGCTAAGCGCGAGGGCGAGGCCTGGTTTGGCAACGGTGCGGTCTACGTCGAGAAGTACGTCGAGGATCCGCGGCACGTCGAGATCCAGGTGATGGCCGACACGCACGGCACCACGGTGCATCTTGGAGAGCGCGATTGCACGCTGCAGCGTCGGCATCAGAAGATCGTCGAGGAGTCCCCGTCGCCGGCCGTCAACGAGGAGTTGCGCGCGCGGATGGGTGCAATGGCGGTTGCGGCTGCCGAGGCCGTTGGCTACGTCGGCGCGGGCACCGTCGAGTGCCTGCTCGATCG
>CAXNNM010000057.1:0-6341 GCA_964203735.1 Gaiellales bacterium
TCCAGCGGACATTTTGGGCCCGGGCCCAAAATGTCCGCCACCAGTCGCCGTTCCGCGTAGACTGACGACCTGAGCGCCGAAGCCCGCACTGCTGTTCGCGACCTCGTCGAGGGGCAGTTGGTCGATTCGACGTTTGCCGTCATTCGTAAGGATCGGCGCCGCACCCGCACCGGATCGCCGTATTTGGCGCTCGAGCTGGCCGACAAGACAGGGCGCGTGCGCGCGACGATCTTTGACGATGCGCCGATTCTCGACGGGCGTTTCGCAGCTGGCGACGTCATTCGCGTGCTCGGCAGCGTCGAGGAGTATCGCGGACGACCACAGATCGTTGTTCGCTCGATCGAGCAGGCCGACGTGCCAGCCGATGCCCTCGAATTTACGCCTGGCGCACGGCGCGACGTCGACGATCTCGAAGGTTTTCTCGAGTTTCTCGCTGAAGAGATTTCCGATCCGGCCTTGCGCGACCTGACCCGCGCCGTCCTCAACGATGGCGAGTTTCGGGTCCGCTTCCGCTCTGCCCCGATGAGCGTCGAGCAGCACCACGCCTACGCAGGTGGCGCCCTCCAGCACACGGTTGCCGTCGCCACCGCAGCCCGCGAGCTCTGGCTGTTGCACCCCCGCCTCGACGAGTCGGTCGTCTCGGCCGCGAGCCTTTTGTTCGCCGTTGGTGCGGCCGACGCTTTCGTCCAAGGCCCCGTCCTCCAGCAGGCAGAAGAGGGTCGTCTGCTCGGAATTCCGCATCTGTCGGTGCGACGCATCGAGCGGGCCGCCGAGCGACTCAACACTCCACGCGAGCGCGTGGTTGCCGTTCTGCACTGCATCGACGGCGATCGTTCGCGTACGCCCGAGGCCGCCTGCGTGCACGGTTCCATCGCTCTCGACGCCGCTGTTTCGGTCGCGCTGTCGCAGGCGGCTGGTCGCGCGACCGAAGCGCAATAGACTGCGCCTGTGCGCATCGCGCTCGCCCAACTCGATCCAACCGTCGGCGATCTCGCCGGCAACGCGGCCCTGATTGCCGCGGCGGCTGCCCGTGCCGCCGAACAGGGCGCAGATCTGTTGGTCACACCCGAGCTCGTGATCAGCGGGTACCCGCCCGAAGATCTCGTCTTGCGCCCCGCTTTCGTGGCCGCCTGCCAGGCGACAGTGGAGGAATTGGCGACCAAGCTGCAGCTCCCCGTACTGGTTGGCGTGCCGTGGCGCGATGGTGCTGGCATCCGCAATGCCGCGGTCCTGCTCGATGGAGGGCGAGTGGTGGCGCGGTACGACAAGATGGCCTTGCCGAACTACAGCGTCTTCGATGAGCAGCGCACGTTTCTGGCTGGCGATGGCCCGCTCCTAATTCGCGCAGGCGACAGCCTCGTTGGCGTCACGATTTGCGAGGACATCTGGGTCGCCGAGGGCCCTGCCGATGCGGCCGCGCGCGCCGGCGCCTCGCTGGTGGTCAATCTCTCGGCCTCGCCGTATCACCTCGGCAAGGGGCAGCAGCGAGACGCCTTGCTGGCGACCTTCGCGCGCGAGCACGGCTGCTCAGTTGCCTACGCAAACCTCGTCGGTGGCCAGGACGAGCTCGCGTTCGATGGTCGTAGCCTCGTCCTCGACGCAGCCGGCGAGCTGATCGCACGGGGTGCGTATTGCGAGGAAGACCTCGTCATCTGCGACATCGCGCTCGAGCCGGCGACGGCCTCGACGCTGGCCCCGGCCGCGGAGATCGCGGTGCACACACCCGCCACGCCGCACGAGGCGACGATCGCGCCCTTGCCGGCGGATCAGTCTGCAGAGCTGTGGGCCGCGCTGACGCTGGGGCTACGGGACTACGTCGAGAAGAATGGTTTCAATGGCGTGCTGCTCGGCGTCTCGGGTGGCATCGATTCGGCGCTTGTTGCTGCTTTGAGCGTGGCTGCGTTGGGTGCAGAGCGCGTGCATGGCGTATCGATGCCGACGCGGTTTAACGTCGCAGAGACGCGGTCGGATGCGCAGGTTGTGGCCGAGAATCTTGGGATCGATTTTCGCGAGCTGCCGATCGAGGATTTGCGTCTCAATTTCCACGAGTCGTTGCCCGAGCTAGAGGGGTTGGCGGCAGAGAATTTGCAGGCCCGCATCCGCGGTGTGCTCTTGATGGCGCTCTCGAATCAGCATGGCTGGTTGGTCTTGACGACGGGCAATAAGAGCGAGGTCGCGACGGGCTATTCGACGCTCTACGGCGATTCGGTCGGTGGTTTCGCACCGATCAAGGATGTGCCGAAGACGTTGGTGCATGCGTTGTCGCGGCACGTCAACGCGGTGGCGGGGCGCGAGGTCATTCCGGTCTCGACGATCGAGCGTCCGCCGACGGCAGAGCTGCGCGACGACCAGCGCGACGACCAGTCGTTGCCGCCGTATGACGTGCTCGATCCGGTCTTGCACGCGTACATCGAGGAGCGCCTGTCTCCGGTCGAGATTGCAGTGGCCGGCCTGGTCGACCTGGCGACTGCGACGCGGATTGCTGGTCTGGTTGATCGTGCGGAGTACAAGCGGCGGCAGTCTGCGCCGGGGTTGAAGGTTCATCCGATCGCGTTTGGTCGTGATCGTCGAATGCCAATTACTAATCGTTTCTCGTAGGAGCTCGCATGCTGATTCATCACACCCAAGACCCGCAGTGGATGGCCGACGCGTATGTCGTCGCCAAGGAGCGGGGTGGCCCCGCGATCTGGATCGATTGCAATGGCGCGCATGATGACTTGCACGCTTTCGTCGCCGAGAACGAGTTGACGATCGAGGGTGTCATCCTCACGCACCACCACATCGACCACCTCTACGGCCTCGATGAGGTGCTCGAGCAGTACGGCGTCGATGCTGGCGCGAGTGCTCGCACGATCGAGCTGGTTCGCGAGGACGGTCAATTCGCCGGCGAGATCGCCCACACGCTCGCCGAGGATGGCGCGTTCGAGCTGGCGGGTCTGCAGGTTCAGGCGATCCCGACGCCGGGCCACGCCGGCGGCCACCTCTCGTTTCTCGTTGAGGGCACGGACGTCTTCACCGGCGACGTGCTCTTCAATGGCACCGTCGGCGGTACGCGTGCGCCGGGCCATACGGATCTCGCCGACCTGCAGGACTCGCTCGGCCGCCTGCTCGACCTTGACGACGCGGTCGTTGTGCACCCGGGCCATACGCTGGCAACGACGATCGGTGCCGAGCGCGCATCGAATCCGTTCGTCCGCTACTTCCGCGGCGAAGACGCCTCGCTCGACGAACCCGTCACCGCCTGGGGAAACCCGGCGACGCTGCTGGTCTGGGGCCCCGACTACGACGGTGGTCACAAGGCTCTCGTGCGCTGGGCTGACGGCTCCGAAGACATCGTTGGCGGCTCGAAGGTCGAGCGCGGCTAGCGGCGTTCAGCGGCTCGATTGCGTGCCGCGCCGACTAAATCGCGAAACGGCCCGAGCCAGCGCTCATCGCGTTGCCACATAAACTCGTTGTGCCATTGCAGACCCACGGCGAAGGGGGCTCCCGGAGCGCTCTCGGTCGCCTCGATCACGCCGTCCTCGGCGCGGGCGACGGGGCGAAGGTAATCACCGGTGCGTGCCACGGCTTGGTGATGGAAAGAGTTGATCAAGGGCTCGCCATCACCGATCCAGGCTGCGAGACGGCTCGTTGGCTCCACGTCGATCGTGTGCCAGTGGTCGCCAGGCTCGGCCTCGGCGTGTGTCGCCCAGTCAACCATGTGGCGCTGGGCATCCGGGTGCATGCTCGGGACGTCCTGGGTGAGTGCGCCACCATCGGCGACAGCCAAGACCTGGCTGCCACGGCAGATCCCGAGGATGGGGATGCCTTGCTCGAGTGCAGTCCGGGCGAGCCGTAGCTCGAAGGCGTCGTGCTCGGCTGGCACCGTGTCGACGGTGGGGTGGCGCTCCTCGCCGTAATGGGCCGGATCGACATCTTGGCCACCCGAGATGAGCACGCCATCAAGGTCAGCCAGCAGGTCGGGAATGTCGGTAACGGGCGTGTCGCGTGGGATCGCAATCACGATCGCGCCGGCCTCGGCCATCGGCGTGCGCAGATTGCGCTCGACTGCGATCAGCATCGGATCGTCGAGCTCGAGGGTGACTCCGATGCGGGGGCGCCGTTGCATAGAGGAACGCTACCGGAAACCGACCATGGGCGGTGGTGCGAGGGTCTCAAAAAACGTCGTGAGTGGAGTCCCACGCAGGAAATATATGGCACTGTTTGGGTAGTTAACGGTATGTCACCGTGCACACTCGTCCCGCGCAAGATTCCACGATGACCGTCACTCCTCCACCCAGCAAGACCGGCCTTCTCGCCCGTCTGACCCGCTCCATCGCCGCTCACCCGTGGCGTACGATCGGTATCTGGGTGCTGATTATCGCTGGCATTTTTGCTGCCGCCGGCACGATCGGTGGCCAGCTGCAAAACAACTTCACGATTCCAAACTCGGACGCACAGAAGGCGACCGACCTGCTGCAGAAGCAGTTCCCAGCGCGCGCTGGCGACTCGGCCACGATCGTCTTCTACTCCGATGGTAAATTGGCGGATCCGCAGAACAAGGCGGCTGTGGACAAGATCATCGCCGCCGCCAAAACAGTCGATCACGTCACTGGTGCTGGCGATCCGTTTACGCAGCAGAGTGGTGCGATCTCGCCCGAGGGCAACATTGGCTTCGTCGATATCCAGTTCGATGGTCAGGCCTGGGGTCTGCCCGCCAACGTGATTCCCGATTTCAAATCTGCAACCGAAGCAGCAGCCCAAGGTAGCTCGGTCCAGATCGCGTACACCGGTCAGGCCGTCCAAGAGCAGCCGCAGCAGGGCGCGTCGGAGCTGATTGGCATTGGCGTGGCGGTCATCATCCTGCTGATCGTCTTCGGGACCTTGATTCCCGCGTTGATTCCGATCGTTTTAGCGATCCTCGCCGTGGTGCTGGGCATCTCGATCTTGACGATTGCCGCGGGATTCACGGACTTCAACACGATTACGCCGATTCTCGTCTCGATGATCGGCCTCGGCGTTGGCATTGACTACTCACTGTTTATCCTGATGCGGTTCCGTCAGGCGCTCCATGACGGCGCCACGCCGCAGGAGGCCGCTGCTACGGCGGCTTCGACGGCTGGTAGAGCAGTCATCTTCGCGGGTGCGACGGTCGCAATCTCCGTCGTCGGCCTGGCCACGATTGGCCTCGACTTCATCACCAAGATGGGCGTTGGTGCCTCGCTGAGCGTGCTGACCAGCGTGGCGATTGCCGTCACGCTACTTCCGGCCGTGCTGGCGTTGCTCGGCCACAAGGTGGATCGCCTCAAGATTCCGTTCATCAAGACTCCCGACGACTCGCTCGCCGCCGCCCAGAAGACCGTGGTCGCACGCTGGGGCCGTTTCGTCACTTCGCACGCCTGGGTGTTTCTGATCGTCCCGCTGGCCGTGATGCTGCTCTTCGCCGCACCCATCGTGGGTGTCCAACTCGGAGCTGCAGATGCCGGGACCGCACCCAAGTCGACAACGCAGCGCATTGCCTACGATTGGCTTGCCGACGGCTTCGGCCCGGGCTTCAATGGGCCGTTGATTATCGCTGTCGACACCAAGGGCGATCTGGCCGTGGCCGACAAGCTGCAGAAGGCGATCGAGACCGTGCCAGACGTGGCTGCCGTCACGCCGGCTGTCCCGAGCCCGAACAAGCAGGCGGCGATCATTACGGTCTACGCCAAGAGTTCTCCACAGGATGTTGCGACGGCTGATCTCGTCGACAAACTGCGACAAACGACGATCCCTGACGCCCTCAAGGGTACGGGTGCCACGGCGTACGTTGGCGGCTCGACCGCGGCGTTTGAGGACATCTCCGCCACGATCTTCTCGAACATTCCGTGGTTCCTCCTTTTTGTCGTCGGCATCACGATCGTGATCCTCACGATGGCCTTCCGTAGCCTTGTTGTCTCGATCAAGGCGGCGCTCACGACGATTCTGTCGTGTGCCGCGGCCTTCGGCATCCTCACGCTCGTCTTCCAGGAGGGCTATGGCGCCAGCCTGATCGGTCTCGACAAGACCGGACCGATCGAGTCGTTCCTGCCGGTGATCGTGTTTGCCCTCGTCTTCGGCCTCTCGATGGACTACGAGGTCTTCCTCGTCAGCCGTATCCGCGAGGCGTTTATCGGTGGGGATACACCGCGCGTTGCAGTCACCGATGGCGTTGCCACAATCGGGCGCGTGATTATCGCGGCTGCGCTGATTATGGCCTCGGTCTTCTTCGCCTTCATGACCGGCGTCGACCGCACGATTAAGGAGTTTGGCCTGGCACTCGGCCTGGCGATCATCCTTGACGCCTTCGTGATCCGCCTAACGCTCGTCCCCGCACTGATGTA